>JANLRE010000281.1:0-3843 GCA_031368205.1 Fimbriiglobus sp.
CGGCGGACGAACTGGACATGGAGAAGCAGTTCGGGATCAAGCCGATCCCGCACGGGCTGCGGCCGGACTCGGCCAAGCCCGGAGCGTCTGGTTCCGCCGGGCGGTCGCGGCTGTGGCTGTACGCCGCCGCCGGTGTGTTGGCCACCACTGCGATCGGGATCGTGGCCGTCCGCCGCCGGAAGAAGGCGTGAGGCCCGATCCGTCGGGGCCGCCCCTTGCTCGGGGGGACTGCGGTCGGGTACACTCACTTCAACTACGAACCCCTGGCCCGTGGGCAACGTCATGCGACTCATCATCTCAGTACTCGTTTCACTTGCTGCTGTAGGCGTCACGCAAGCGCAGATCACGATATCAACCGAAAATCTCGACATTCCGGGGTACAGTGCGCGCCTCAGAAAAATAGTTGATGAGCAGATCATCAATTTTCGAACTGTCGTTGAGTACAAGCGATGGGATCGGAGCCGACCTGACGACGCTAAACCAGCCGAAGTGGGGCGTCGCGTCGCAATTCACGGCAAGGAAATGTGGATCTCACGGAATACCATTCTGCAGGGCCTCAATCCGCCAGGTGCTGATGGAAAAGACTTTTACGTTCACATCATATCTCCCGATGTGTGCTACTTTCTACTATCCGAGTTATCGGGCGGAAAGTATTCGGTGAATGGCCCCTACACAGCATGGAGCAGTCCTCAACAGTACTCGAATGCAGCCAACTTGTTCGCGTCGTGTATGCAATTGTTCCAGCCACAAGAGGTAAAAGAGGTATTGGAAGTGACCGACGACGAATATGAAGGCCGACCGACGAAACGGATCACGATCAAGTCGAAGTACGGAGTCAAGACGATCACTCACCTCGATCGGACGACTTACCAGCATATCTACACAGAGGCCGACAAAATATACGATTGGAATTACCAAGGCTACCTGGACGGGAAAAGTGTCTCAAAGACCGAGTATCGCACCCACGATGGGCGACTGTGGCCGACCCGCCACGAGGGGTACTACTTCAAGTCAGATGGGAAAAAGCGAATGCTTTCCGAAAGCGTCTTCCTCGAATACGCCCCGTACACGCCCACGGCGGACGATCTCGACGTTGAGAAGCAGTTCGGCGTGAAGCTGGTGCCGCCCGAGCCGCGTCCCGACCCGGCGACTCTCAAGCCGCCTGAAGCACAACCAAAGTCAGCCCCGCCGCCGCCACCCGGCAATCAGACGTGGATGTACGGCGTCGCATGTTTGGTGTTCGTCGCGGTCGTCGTCGCCGTTCTGTTCCGATACAGCTAGCTGTTACGCGGCATGATGGCTGCCGTGCGTCACGATAAAATCGCGTCGATGATTTGGCCTTCGCACAACGTCAGGGGACGGTCCAAGCGGTCGCGGAGTTCGGTGCGGGGATCGACCCCGAGGAGATGATAGATCGTGGCGGCGAGGTCAACCGGGGGCGTCGGATTGGACGCGGGTTCGGCGGCATATTTATCACTGGCACCATGCACGTACCCGCCTTTCACCCCGCCGCCGGCCAGAACCGTTGTGAACACTTTACCCCAGTGGTCCCGCCCATCACGCCCTGCGCCGGCGCCGCCGACGACGGACTGTCCCACCTTCGGCGTGCGGCCCATTTCTCCCGTCCAAACGACCAGCGTATCGTCGAGCATTCCCCGTGCATCCAGGTCTTCGAGCAGTGCGGAGAACGCCAGATCGGTGACCGGACAGAGCCGCGTTTTCAGGTCAATGAAGTTGCGGTTGTGGGTGTCCCAATACACGCTCACGTTGGTGATTCCGTCGTTCGGCCAGAACACTGTCACGAGGGGAACGCCCGCTTCGACCAACCGGCGGGCTTGCAACACGGATTGCCCGTGCATGTTCATACCGTAACGGTCACGGACTTTTTGCGGTTCCCGCGACAGGTCGAACGCGCGCGTCACTTCCGGGGTGGCCAGCAACGAGAACGCCCGCCGTTGATGCTCCCACATCGCGTACTCGGAAAGTTTAGTGGGTGCGGACAACGCCGTTTCAAACCCGCGTACTTGGCTATCCAATGTTCGCAACAATCCGGAACGCCCGCCGAGTCGCACCGCGTCCAGGTCGGCGTGGAGTGCGAGTTCGCCGACTTTGTAATCGGGCTTGGATCCGTCGGCGTCGATGCGCATGGGGTTATAAACCGGCCCGAGCCACCCGGCCCCTTGGCCGTGACTCGATTCAACGAATCGTGGCGCACCATTGGGAACCACGGGCATCATGGACACATACGGCGGCAACGGGCCGGAATTCTCCCGAAGCTTCGCCAACACCGACCCGTAGTTCGGCCAGTCATCGGCGATCGGTCCCGGCGGTGCGGGCTTACCCGTGAGGAGATGGTGTGTTGCGGTCAGGTGGTTCACGTCCGAGTGCGACATCGACCGAATCAGCGTCAGCTTATGGGCGAGTTGCGCCAGCCGGGGTAGGTGTTCGCAGATTTGTAGGCCGGGCACGGTCGTCGGGATCGGTTTGAACTCGCCGCGGTATTGGTCGGGTGATTCCGGCTTCAAGTCCCACGTGTCTTGCTGGGCCGGTCCACCCCACATGAACAACACGATGCACGCCTTCGCCCGGCGCGGTAGCGTTTTGGCTGCTGCGGACGCACGCAAAAACTGTGGCAACCCGAGGCCAAACAAGCTCAGCGCACCCGCTCGCAAAAACTCCCGGCGGCGGAAAGCCGGGTTGAAAAACGAATTCGTCGGGGCTGGCGTGAGCATGAATGGCAACCCGGTAGGTGGACAGAAGGCGGACTTTTAGTTTAACAAACAGCCTATGTCGGCGATAGGTTGCGATTTGTTGACAGCGATAACGGGTCAGACCGTCCAGTCCACCCACGCCAGCCCCGGCACCCGACGGAAGTCTCGGGCGTTGTCCGTCACCACTGTCGCGCCGAGTTCGAGTGCCAACGCGGCCAAACGCAAGTCGTTGCGGCCCACGTTCAGCCGCATCTTACGGAGCGTGTGATACTGCACTACTGCGGTGTCCGTGACGGCTTGGAGCGAGTACTGAGCGATGAACAGGATTGCTTCGATTAACAACTGCGAGTTGACTGCTTCGTCACGCGGGAATTTTGACTGCTGTAGCCTGCGCAGCCAGCCCTCGACGACCTCTTCCACGTTCACGGACGCAACGGCTATCCGATCACCGGCTTGCGGGTTGTTGTGAATCGCAAGCATCGCCATCACGCCCGAATGGTTGTGTCGGATGTGGGTTAGAGTGGTCGTGTCGAGCAAGTAAAGCGCCATCAATCCGCGTCCGGATCGGGCACGGCATTGGCTACCTTGCGGTAGTCCTCGATGGCCGTCTCAAACTCGGAAAACAGGGGGTTGTTCCTCATCCGGGTGGTGATCGCTTGGATGGCGTCAATGTCGAGCAAATGCAGACTGCGAAGCTGACAACCGCCTTGCAGCCGCTGGTAGAACGCATCCGATAACGCTTCCATTGCCTTCGACTCAGTGACGCCCTCGGCGGAAAGTGCGACAGGGCTTTGTGTCGAGGCACGGAATCCTGCGGGTATCGGTTCGAGGAGGACGGAGATTTCCATCGCGGTAGTCCTGTATTGTGAGAGCATTCTAGTCCCGACTCAACACTGAGGGAATGTCAAGTCACACCTCCTCATTTGACACCTATCTCATTCCGCTCAAACCCGCCACCAAGCTCGTGCAGGAACTGGTGGGCAGGAATTGCATCCCCGCGTTCAAGCGTGATGGCATTTTATAGCGGCGTCACACTTCGTGGGTTTGTTCGGTGTCAACATTTCGCAACAGAGTTGCGAAATGAACTCTGAATGTGTTGCACTTCCTAAAGTCCGTTCTAAATTCCGGAATG
>JANLRE010000287.1:0-1216 GCA_031368205.1 Fimbriiglobus sp.
ACACGCTCACCAGCGCCAGCCAAGGTTTAACGACCAAGACGACGACGTTACGGTTCTTCAGTAACGTCAACGGCCAAGCGCTGGAATCGGGCTTCTTGGAAGATGTTCACATCATCCCGGATGCCCGAATCAACGCCCTCGTGATTGCGGCACCGGAAAAGACGATGCGGTTGTTGGAGTCCTTGATTAAGGAACTGGACGTGACCTCGGCGGCCAAGTCCTACGTCAACGTCTTCCCGCTCAAAAAGGCCGATGCGACGAACACGGCGAGCATGATTCGGACGCTGTTCACCGGGAGTGCAACCGCAACCGGGGCAGGCGGTGGCGGTGGCGGCGGAGCTTTGACCAATACCCAGACAACAACCCGACCGCTGCTGACGCTGACGGGCGGCGCAGCCGATGGCGCGAACCTGATTGATCTGCGCATCAGTACGGATACGCGGACCAATACGTTGATCGTCGCCGGGAGCCGAACGGACCTCGATACGATCAACGCCATCGTGGCACGGCTCGAAGATGCCGATGCACCCTTATTGCGGACCGAAGTGTACAAGCTTCGGTCCCAAGCTGCCGCCGACGTGGCGACCGCGATTACGTCGTGGGCCGCGTTCCAATCCGGGACGATCAACACGCAGTTCAGCACGACATCCACGTTTCAGACGTTGCAACGCAACCTCATCGTCGTGGCGGAACCTGTGAGCAACACCTTGCTCATCACGGCCACGCCGATGATGTTCGAGGAAATCGGCAAGCTGGTGACCCGCATCGACGCCTCACCACCCCAAGTGTTGGTGCAAGTGCTGATCGCCGAAGTCCAGCTTTCCAACCGGGAAGAGTTCGGTGTCGAAGTCGGCCTGCAAAGCCCGGTGTTGTTCGCGCGGAGTTCTACTACGACATCGCCGGGGACACCGGGGTTCAACTTCAACACGACGGCAGCACTGCCGAACACGGTCATCGGCACCCAGCAACGGGTCGTCGGCTTCCAAGGGCTTGGCAACCTGGGCGTCGGTCGGTCCGGGGCGAACAGCGTCGGCGGGCTGGTGTTCTCGGCGGCCAGTGACAGCTTCAGCTTGCTCATCCGTGCTCTGAAGACCCAAGGGCGGGTCGATATCCTCTCTCGCCCCCAATTGTTGCTCACGGACAACCAGCAAGGCTTCTTCCAGATTGGCCAAAGCTTCCCGTTTCTCACGACATCAACGGTCGCCGGGAACGGCGT
>JANLRE010000316.1:0-3170 GCA_031368205.1 Fimbriiglobus sp.
TACTCGCACCCCACCGCATCCGCCGCAACCCAGCGCAACTTCCCGGCGAGTATCGGCCCAAGCGGGTTCTGCGTCCGATGCACCGCATCGAGGTGCAACATCGCCCCCGTCGTTCGCGGCAACGCCTCCGCCATTGCCAACGCCCACGCCGGAAGCACCGGGTCATCCCCCCGAAGCCGCTTCAAGGCCGCCGCTGGTTCCGGAGCCGGAAACCGAGATTGCGCCGTCACAGCATCGCCGTTGCCAACCATGACAATCACCGCCATCAGCCAAAACTGGCTTTTCATAGGACCAACCTGAAAAGGAATCGCGGCAGTCATTTCGCTGGCACCAATCTACCAACGTAACGGTTGCGCGTCACGGACGAATTTATCGAGGGGGTGTCTTGGGGTGCAGCTAAATTCTCTGGTGGACGAGATAAGCAATCTTCACCGCAGAGTCACAGAGAGCGCAGAGAAATCCATTCAAATTGTTTTCGATTGCTCTGCGCTCTCTGTGACTCTGCGGTGAATTCTGTTGTAAGACGCCCAGAGAATTTAGCTGCATCCGTGTCTTGCTTGCACAGTACCGCCGATGCCAACTTCACACGGCGGCGCCTTGCCCGATATTGAATCCGGCCTTAGAACAACCGGATTCGTTACCGTGAGCTGGAGTTCGGGCATGTTGGAACCGCTTGGCGTGGCGCTGGTGGGGTGTGGCACCGTAGGCACGGGGGTGGTGCGGATTTTGCTAGGCCACTCGGAGCGTCTCATGCAACGGTGTGGTCGGGCGGTGGTGTTGCGATCCGTTGTTGTGCGGGATGCGGATAAAACACGCGATGCTTCGTTACCCCGTGAACTGATTCGCACGGATTTGGAAGCGGCGATTGCGGACCCAACCGTGCATGTGGTTGTGGAATTGATCGGCGGCACGACCACGGCAAAAGGGGTTGTGCTGCAAGCACTGACTGCGGGCAAGCACGTCGTTACGGCCAACAAAGCGCTGCTCGCGGAGCTTGGCCCGGAACTGTTTGAAGCCGCGCGAACGGCGGATCGCGTGGTCTGTTTTGAAGCGGCGGTGGCGGGCGGCGTGCCGATCATTCGCGCGCTTGCGGAGAGTCTGGCCGCGAACCAAGTGACCGCGATTCAGGCGATTTTGAACGGCACGTCGAACTTCATTCTCACGTCGATGGCCGACCACGGCATGAGCTACGCGGACGCCCTGAAGGAAGCCCAACGCCTCGGGTACGCCGAAGCCGATCCGACGCTGGACGTGGACGGGTCCGATGCCGCGCACAAGCTCGCGGTGTTGGCGCAAATCGCGTTCGGCGTGACCGCCAAGCCGACGGACATCGAGAAGATCGGCATCGACCACATCGACGCGATGGACATTCGATTTGCGGACGAATTGGGGTACACGATCAAGCTGTTGGCGGAGGCGTGGACGCGGGAGGAAAATCACAACACCCAGAAGCGGCAAGTGGCACTGCACGTCGCGCCGGTGTTGTTGCGGCACACGGACATGTTGGCCCAGGTGCGCGGGGCGTACAACGCAATTCAGGTCGTCGGCGACATCGTCGGGGAAACGCTGTACCAAGGGCCGGGGGCCGGGATGATGCCGACCGCGAGTGCGGTCGTCAGCGACATTATCGACATCGCCGTGGGGCGTGCCCAACGGACGTTCGCCGCCGCAAAACTGTGGTCGTCCACCGGCCGCGGGTTTACGATTGAGCCATCGGAGAGAGTGCGCAGCCGGTTCTACTTGCGGCTATCGGTCCGCGATCAACCCGGCGTACTGGCGGACGTGTGCCGCGTGTTGGCCGAGGAAAGCATCAGCATTTCGTCCGTCATTCAGCACGAAGCCCTCGAAGACGGCACGACCGCCGTGCCACTCGTCATCATGACCCACTACGCCGAAACCGGCAAGTTCCGCGTCGCCGTCAAGCGCATCAACGACTTGTCCGCAATCGCCGAACCCGCCACGTTTTACAGCGTGGATGATTAACCAAGAAGTTCACCACGAATCGGACGAATCAGACGAATAAAGCCAAGACAATTTAGACAGGATTAACAGGATTAGACAGGATTAAACCAATTCTTAAAATCCTGTTCAATCCTGTTAATCCTGTCTAAATTCTGCTCAGTTATCGCACCAGTACCCGCAGTTCCCGTGGCAGTGGGAAGTTGACGTGTTCTTCGCGGATGGTGCGGGTTTCGACGACGGCGTTGAACTTGGTGCGCAGGTGGTTCAGCACGTCTTGCACGTGGTCCTCGGGCGCGCTGGCGCCGGCGGTCACCAACACCGTGTCGTCGTCGTCGAACCAGCTATCCTGCAACTCGGCCACCGTGTCGATGAGGTACGCGGGGCGGTTGTTTTGCTGGGCAATCTCCGCGAGCCGGTTGCTGTTGGAACTGTTCTGGCTGCCCAACACGATCACGACATCGGCTTCCGGGACCAGGTCTTTCACCGCTTCTTGGCGGTTCTGGGTGGCGTAACAAATGTCGTCCTTGCTCGGCCCGATCACGTGCGGGTACTTCGCCCGCAACGCCGCGATGATGCCCCTGGTTTCGTCCACACTTAGCGTCGTCTGAGTTAAGAACGCGAGCTTCGTATCGGCGGGCAGTGTCAACGCATTGACATCGGCGATGCTCTCGACGAGGACCATCGCGGCGGGGGCCTCGCCCATTGTGCCGATTACCTCGTCGTGCCCCTCGTGGCCGACGAGGACGATCGTGTACCCGTCCTTGGCGTACCGGATCGCCGACAAGTGAACCTTGGTGACGAGCGGGCACGTGGCGTCGATGGCCCGGAGATTCCGCTCCGCCGATTGCCGCCGAATTTCCGGTGACACGCCGTGGGCGCTGAACATCACCGTCTGCCCGTTCGGCACCTCGTCGATGCCGTCCACGAACACGACGCCCTTTTCCCGGAAGCGGTCCACGATGGGGCGGTTGTGAACGATTTCGTGGAACACGTAAATCGGCTGACCGAACAGCTTGAGCGCCGTTTCGAGACTTTCGACCGCCATGTTCACACCCGCACAAAAGCCACGCGGGTTGGCAAGGATCACTTTCATGGGTCGTCCGTCCTCAATGGTGGATTTCTGGTTCCGGCGAACCGGCTGCGTTAGCTGCCGGGTGGCGCGCCACAAACTGTTGGAGCGTTTTCCGCAAGAACCAAGTCTACTTTCC
>JANLRE010000318.1:0-5137 GCA_031368205.1 Fimbriiglobus sp.
CCCGCGCTGGTTGGGGAACCCGCAATCGTTGCACCCGTTAGAAATGTTTTTGAAGCCAAACGCGCACTGGAAACGCCCCGGATTCCGGCCCTCCGTCCCCGCGTTCCGGGTGGGGACACGAGCTTGCCTCCGTTGCTCGTCCCGCCACCGGCGAACGATCCGCCCGGTACTTCAACCTCACGCTCCAGTCCTTTGAACGCGAGCCGTCGAACGGGGTATGATGTCATTCCTGTGGACGGCCCCGCACCGGCGACGCCATCAGCGAAACGATCGGTCGGCTTCTTTAACCATACCGACCGGGATTTGCAACTAACCGTGGAAGGGCAAACGATCACGTTACCGAAGCGGCACTCTGTCACGGCGGAGGTTCCGGCGAAATTTACCTGGACGCTGGAGGGGAACCTGGAACAAAACACCGAAATCCCACTGGCCGCACCGGGTGTCGAAGTTGTAATCCGTCGGTAGTTCTTGATGGTTCCCGAGGGTTGGTGCGATGCCCGAATTACCGGACGAAGTCTTCATCGAAGTGCAAAAGCTCTGCGCCAAAGGGGACGACTTCGCCGTCGATGATCTCTTTGACGAAGCGTTGGTCCAATACAAAGCCGCGTGGGAAATGCTCCCGGATCCCCGCGAAATGTGGAGCGCCACGCTCTGGCTGCTCGGCGCAATCGGGGACGTGCATTACTTGCGCGGCGATTTCCCAGCCGGGAAGGCCGCCCTCATCGACGCGATGACGTGCTTTGAAGAAGCCCCCGAGAACTCGTTCCTGCGGATGCGTCTCGGGCAGTGCTTGTACGAGATGGGCGAACTCGACACGGCCGCCGAGTGGATGGGGCCAGCCTTCACTGCCGAAGGCGAATCGCTATTCGAGGATGAAGACCCGAAGTACCTCGATTTCATCCAGGCTAGGTTGGACACGCCGGGCGAGAAGTAACGACCCGATTCAGTTGCCGCAGCCAAGAGCAACTCCCGTCCACGAAGCGACCGACGAGGCCGTAGTCGAGTGTGACTCTTGGTTCGACCTCTTACGGTGCCAGATTAGATAACTTTGGTCACCTCTACCACACCTACCGCTAATAATAGCAGGACTCCGAGACATCCGCCTGACTTACCCGACGGGATAACGTGAGGTAAGTCGATCTTCAAACCGCAGTTGCGGCAGTTAGTAGTACTCCCGAGAGATGACTCGCGGAAGTTATGCGTGCCATTACATTTTGGGCAGACCAATTGGTAGGTGGCATTGCTAATCTTTGTCGCTACAAGCACGATTGGATCCGCGTCTGGGTCAGATGCAGCGGGGACGACCCCACTCGCATTACATATCGGACAGATTTGCCGTTCCCCAGCTTCACTAGAGTCTGCGTTTAATGGCGTTTTGCAAGATTTGCATCGGAACTCAATCATATAAAGACTCGTGTACTTCTGGGACAATCAACAGCTATACTCCGAAATAGGCCACTTTGGCCACAATTCAATCCAGTACGTTCACTGGCGCCAACGCGCCGGCCGAACTTCATGTTAGATCGCGTCCGCGCAATCAATCCCGGCGAGGTGCCGGACTCTTGCCAATCACCGTAAGTGTACCGCCCTCGGGTCTGCGGTTACAGCAAATTCCGCCGCGGCTCGACGCGCGACCGATCTTACGAGCGGACCTCGCACCAGTTCAGGCCGCCCTCAACTGCTCCGCTGCCGAACCTCGCAAATGCTGCCGCTTCGACTTGCTCCCACGGAACACCGTTATCGGGGTTCAACGCCATATCTGCTAGGCGTCGATCGAGTTCGTGACGCTTGGCCTCCGACAGCGGCACCCTGGATTGTTCAGCCGCGACACTGTCGAGAATCTCTTGCGCCAAAGCGATTCGCTCGGCAATTGTCATTCGATCTATTCCCATTTGTTGAAGCGTCATCTTCACGCACCTCGTGCTTATGGGGCGTCAAATAGTATACAGGTGCCCGGTTGGGTAAGAACGAGCCTTCACACTTAACCCAACGACACATCCAGCCCTTCAATGTAGCTTGGAAAGCTCGGCGCAAAGTGCAATTCCCCCCTCGCCCTACTGTTCGCAATCCGTCGATTCGCTTCCGGGCCCGTTGCATTGCCGGGTTCAAACTTGGCTCCCGGCGCGTTCAACAACCGGGCCAAGTGGGTGTAAAAATCGCGTCGGCGGACGGGGGTATCGTCGGCGATGTTGTAGGTGCTGCCTGCCGCTGCGGGCGTGGCTTCGGCACACAGCACGGCTCGCACGCCGTCTTGGACGTGGATCAGGTTGAGCCATTTCTCCGCATCGCCGATCAGCGGTTCGCCGTTCAACAGTGCCTGTTTTCGCAGCAAACGATTGGGGCCATATATTCCGGCGAACCGCAGGATCGTGGCGTGCGGCAGTTTCGCACGCAAGACACCTTCGGCTTCTAATACGATGCGACCGGATTCTTCGTGCGGTTCTGTGCGGGCGGATTCATCCACAATCGAACCGTCCGTTTGGCCGTAGACGCTGGTGCTGCTGATGCTGACCCAACGGTCGCAACCCGGCAGCGCGTGAAGTACGTTGGCCAAACCATTCACATAAACTTCACGCATCGGTTTGCCCACACTGCGATCGAGTCCGACGGCATACAGCACGGTCGCAACGCGGGGCAGTTGTTTCAAGCTGATCGGGTCCAACACGTCCCCGCGAATGGCATCAAAACCCATCGCCGTTAATGGCTCGACACGGTTGCGCGTGAGTGCGAAAACCTGTCGCCCCGTACTGCGCCACGCAGCGGCTACGCGGTGGCCTAGGTAACCGCAACCAATTACGAGGGCGGGTGCCAAGTCGGAACGGATCGGCGGGACGCTAACGGGGGGTGCCATCGTTCAGGCCTTCGTGTAGTGTGGTAGGATTACATTCTGGTGGTATCGGCATCCTACAGCGCTGGTCTCATGTCTGCCCCTGACAACGTCGATAGCCCGGTTCCGTCCCCTCGCCGCGAGGTGGGTTGGTACAGTCTCGCAATCGGGCTGACACTCGGAATTCTCCTCGTCGGGTTGCGGGTCGATCGGGCGGACTTTCATGCCCCGTTTGCTTACGAACAAGATGCGTTGTTGGTGCTGCCGTTCGTGAAGGAAACCGTCGAAGGCGGGAGCCACTGGCACACCCCCCGCTTTGGCGCGCCCGGCACCCAAGAGCTTCACGATTTTCCGGTCATTGACCATCTTCACTTCGCCATCATCTGGGGACTCGGTCGCTTTTTCCCGGACCCGGTGGTGGTCTTCAACCTGTTCCATTTGCTCACGTACCCCCTGACGACGTTCGTGGCGATGTTCGTCTTGCGTCGGTTTCGCTTGTCCCCACCCGCCGCGATTGTGGGGGCGATTCTCTATTCGTTCCAGCCGTACCACTACTTACGCGGGCAGGTTCACTACTTCCTGTCGGCGTACTTCATCGTGCCACTCACGTTGATGGTGACACTCTGGATATGCCAGGGGCGGTTGCCGTTCTTTCGCAAAGTCGAGGGCCGGTATCGTCTCTCCGTCTGGAACCGTGATGTCCTGTTCACGGTTGTGATCGCGTTCGCCACGGCGTCGGCGGGGGCCTACTATGCGTTCTTCAGTTGCGCGTTGTTGGTGCCGGCGGGGTGTTACGGTTGGTTCGTAACCAAGACTTGGCGGGCGGCGGCCTCGGCGTGGGTCGTGATTGCCTTGATCCTACTCGGTGGATTGGCGAACCACGTCCCCACCATTCTTTACCAGTACAACAACGGGCAAAACAGCCGGCCACGCTCACGCCTCTCCGAAGAAGCGGAGATTTACGGCATGAAGATCGCGCAGGTCATCTTACCTGTTGCGGGACACAACCCGATCGGCTTCGGGTCCACGACCCTTTACAACCCGGCAGCGTTGCGGTCGATGTATCAGTCCCCGCTGTTTAAGGACTTAACCGAATGCGATTGGGATCCGTTCGGTTTGATCGGCGCGATCGGGTATCTGTTCTTGCTGAGCGCGGCGTTCTTGCCGATTCGCCGCGTGTGGCCGATCGGGCCGTTATCGGCGCTGACGGTCTTTGCCACGCTCCTCGCCACTATCGGCGGCTTCGGGGCGATCTTTAACCTGATGATCTCGTCCCAGGTCCGCTGCTACAACCGCATCAGCATCTTCATTGCGTTTCTGGCTCTGTTCATCGTCTGCTGGGGGATCGACCGATTCTTCGATCGTCGCACCGGGTGGGCACGACGCTGTCGGTGGCCGGTGTTCCTCGGATTGTTGATGTTTGGCATCTGGGATCAGACCAACGAAGACTGGTTCCCGGACGTGAGGATTGCCAAGCCCGGTTACCTCAGCGTGGAAAATACTCGGGCGGCCAATGCCGAGCGATACTGGGCGGACCGTGAGTTCTTTGAACGGGTCGAAGAGTTATTGCCGGAAGGCATGGTGTTCACGTTTCCGTTCATGGAATACCCGGAGTCGCGGGCGTACACCGAACCGGGCGCGCCCCGCAAAATCGAAAGCTACGAGATGGCACTTGGGTACTTGCACACCCGCAACCTGCGGTGGAGCTTCGGTACGATGAAGGGCCGCGAGTGGGACGATTGGATGCGGCGCGTGAGTGGCAAGGAGCCAATACCCCGGTTCCTGGAACGGATTGCGATCGCGGGGTTTGAGGGGTTGTTGGTCGATGTTCGCGGCCTGAGTCCGAAGCACTGGAACGAACTGCGAACCGAACTCGATCGCTACCTCGGCCAGGGTGCGTTACGGGAAATTCACCCGACACGCAAGCTGCACTTCTTCGATTTACGCGGCTACCGCGACAGCCTGAAACGCAACTACGGCCAGCCCGCGTTCGATGCCCTGGTCGCGGCGGAACACAAAAACTTGACGGTCCTCTGGCTCAAAGGGTTTACGAGTTACGAACCAACGGGCTACGAGGATCGGCTGCGGTGGTGTAGCCACGCGGGGGAAGTCGTGTTCGTGAACGGAACCGAGCAAACCATCACGTTGCCGATCCGGATGCGGTTCCGAACGACCTTCAAGGACGAGGGGCGGTTGCAGATTCAAAGTTCGCTCCGGACAACGGCGGATGAACCGTGGATCGACGACTTCACCATCGGCCCCGATGACAAGCAATCCCCGTATGCCCGCGACGTTGTGATCCCGCCGGGT
>JANLRE010000388.1:0-2199 GCA_031368205.1 Fimbriiglobus sp.
GACTCGATCAGATTCGCCGCCAACGGGTGTTCATCAGCCACAGCAGTGCGAACTCCGCCGTCATGCTCCCGGATGCGGTCCGCGACCAACGGTTGCTTTATGCAGCGGGTGCGCAAGTCCAGTTCAGCCAGTATCGCGCCAAGCAAAGCATCCCGGCGGAAATGCTAAAAGATGTGAACCGCTGGATCATCAGCAACGTGAACGCCGAACACGATTCCTACGCTCTCAAAGCCGTGAAGTAACTCAGAAGCGGGTGCAAGCCGTGGGCGCTTGCACCCGCTATTTTCTACACTTCGATTCCATTCCGCTGACTGATTTCAAGCTTCATTCGGTACCCCGATGGGTACCGTTCCCACCAGTAGACACACCACGGACCGATCGGTACGACTTCCCGAACCCGGACATCGAAGCCTTCGGCGGTGTACTCCGCTGCAATTCCGGGCAAGCCATCATCATTAAAACAGTAGCGGTGTTCTTCCAGGTAGTGCTCGTTGGAAACATGGAGATCGTTTTCCCAATCCGGACCAAGCCATTCCGTCGAGATCGTCCGGTACAGTGCGGCGCCGATTTGAGAAAAGTCGATTTCACCCCACCGGCTTTCAATCGGGATCGGTACAAAAACGAGTTTTTCAGTCTGGTGCGGCTCGGTGCTACAGCGAGAGCCTTCGGGTTGAAGCCGAGCGGTTTTGGGGACTGCAAGGACAACAGCATCATCTCGAAGCAAGGCATGAATCTCGTCAATCAACCGTTGGTCCAGCAACCGTAGCCAGCCGTTGCAGAGACAATCTTCGAGACCTTCGCGGCACTCTTCGACCGTAACCGGGTGATCAAACTCCCTCGCGGCGGACGTAACCAAATTTAAGAATTCCTGCCGCTCGAATCGTCGCGGCCCACCTTCCATCTCCTTCATAAGAACCCACTCTGCGAACGAGACGCCATACCGTTCAAGAACCTGCCGCAACAGAAGCAGGTCCGGTTTCTCATGTGATCGGTTCAAGTAGCATTGTTCGCCATTGCCGATGCTGCATCGACCCTTCCACTCCCGCCGCTGCTCAATGTCAATCCGATAGCCCGCCGGAAACCTGCGCCACCACTGAGCCCGCCAAGGGCCGATTGGGATCGGCTCGCTGACCGTGGCGAAGTCATCATCTGTCCGGACCGAATCAATCTCGGCGACTGCGTTCGTCTTGCTGCGGAAGAAACGGCTCGATTTTTCGTGAACAACATCGGTGTAGGCAAACGACGACCGAGAACGGTCGTCACCACGGAAAATGCGCATCGACAGCGCCGCACCGGTGAGTGTGAAATCGACCGTGCCCATTGGCGGCAGGCCGTAAATCGGGCCGAGCAGTTGGTTGGTTTGAATGTCCGCGACGATTTGAGCAAGGGCCGATTCGTCAATGATTTGCAGCCAGCCCTTTTCGAGGCAGGCGTTCCACGCGGTTCGGCACTCGCCTTCGGTAAACGGCCCGAAATCGTGACTGTCGCCGAGTGCGCAACGAATCAGGTGTGACGGCTCAACATGGATGCCGTATTGAACCGTGAGAAACAGAGCCGCTTCGGCCCTCGTGACGGCGAGTTGGGCAAGGGATTCAGCGAGTTCGCGTTCACGTTTGGCGTGGGCTTCTGCCGCAGTAGTCGGACCGAGTGTCAAGAGAATGGGTGTGAGCGGGGTAGTGTCAACTGTTAGCCTCACCCCGCACGGGAAAACCATACGGCGGTTGGAGCGAGATCGCACGACTCACGAAAGCAGAATACTTGGCGTTGGTAAGGCCCACAAGGGGTGCCTTACCAACGAATGAAAACGAAGTTAGTCCAAGTTCACCAAATTCCCGTCGGCTTTCTCGATGGCATTTCGTAGGTTTTGCTCGCTGATTGTGGACTTCACGAAACGCACCGAACCATCGGCCATCATCACGTTGAAGCCAGCCGGCGTTCGCGGGGAACCGAACTTTGGCAGGGGGGTCGTTTTGCTGTAGGGCAATTCTTGGGGCTTCGCCCACGGCACTTGCTCGGTGGCTTGCACCATCATGATCGTGTTCGACGTGCCATCCGTGATCGAAACCATCGTGACAGGTTTACCGTCCGCTTCAAACATCGCACCGCCACCCACGAAGGCCCGGTAGGGCGTGGTGTTGGATTGTGTCGGTCGATCGTCCACCAATTGATATTGAGGGATCACCAATCGGGTTTGTGGCG
>JANLRE010000396.1:0-3804 GCA_031368205.1 Fimbriiglobus sp.
GAGAGCCGAGACGACGTTCGGAGAGGCGATGACAAACTGGATGTAGTCTTCGGGGTCCACTTTGGGCGCGTTCATGCCCAAAATGTAACCTCCAAATTGGCCGCGCGCAAACTACCCAGTATCCCAACTGCGTAATACCTAGATTTAACGGATTAAGTACCCCTCGAATCGCTTGGACGCCGTGACCTGTTCTTTCGCGTCGTCGTTCTCCTTCACCACGATGTACGTCGCGGCCCCAGCTAGCATTTCAATTAATGGCAACGCTTTTTTGGCAGGTAGAACACTAGCGACTTTGGCGTAGGCGTCGGCTTGCCAGCCCTTTTTTGCGATCACGGTGACGCTCCGTCGTCCCGTTAGCCCGAGGCCGGTTTTGGGGTTCAACACGTGCGAATAGCGCACCCCGTCGATGACGGTGAATTGCTCCATGTCGCCCGATGTTGAAACGGCCATGTTGACAAGCTGTAGCCGCCGTGACGCTTGGTCCTTCGAGATCGGCGCGATGTCCACCGTCCAGCCGTCTTTGTCCGGTGGCGTATCCCCACAGGTAATGTCCCCGTAAGCGGCGACCAGTGCGCGGGAAATATGAAACTGGTCCCGTAACACGGTGAGTGCCTCATCTGCCGCGTAGCCTTTGCCGATCCCGCCGAAGTCAAGCCGCATTCCGGGGACTTTCAACGTGACGGTCTGTGTGGTTGCGTCCAGATTCACTTTCTCAAATCCGGTTTTGCCCATTGTGTCGGTTAGCTCCTTCGCGTCCGGCATCACTTGGGTTTTGCGGGCCAGCCGCCAGAGTTTGACGAGCGGTCCAACCGTCACATCAAACGACCCGTCACTGACCTTCGAGACCGATTCGGCTTTCGCCAGGATGTCGAACAACTCCGCACTCACTGCGATCGGCTTGCCCGGCGACGTGTCGTTGCGCTTGCAAAGTTGCATGACTTCGCTATTCGGGTTGTAATCGCTGAGGATGCGGTCCAACTCCGCGACCCGTGCGAAGGCTACCGCTGCCGCTTTGTCGGCGGTTGCTTTGTCGGTGGTGTAAAGCACAATCCGGAACGACGTGCCCATGTGCTTCGACTCAAACTCGAACCGTGAAAGTGTTGGTTCGGTACAGCGGCCACTCAGCGAGAACAGCGTACATTGAACCAGTAAAGCGAAACCGAGTTGCCGGACTGCCATAACCTACCTCCAGAATTCCTATTCCAACTTGGCCGGATTCCGTTGACTTTATGCTTCGCATCGGAGAATCTAGACGTATGACTCACAGACTGCTTGCCGCCATTTTATTCGTCGCCACCCTGACTGTGTCCCTGACAGCGCTCGCGTCTCAGCAAAAAGACGAAGACCGCGTCGTCCCGCAAAAGGTGACGGTGCCGGCGAAAGTCGAACTGCCGCCGAAGAACTTCACGCAAGAGATTCCGAGTGCGGAGATGAAGTTCGACATGGTTTACGTGCCGGGCGGTGAATTCGTGATGGGCAGCCCGGATACTGAAGAGGGCCGCAAACCGGACGAAGGCCCGCAACGCAAAGTGAAGGTCAACCCGTACTGGATCGCAAAATACGAGGTCACTTGGGCGGAGTATTACGGCTTCTGGAAGGACCAATCGCTGTTCGTCGCGGGGGAAGTTCCGGACCAGATCGCCAAGACGTTGCCCGCCGATGCCATCACTCGCCCCACAAATACTTACGTCGATGAACTGTACGAACACGGTCGGGAAGGGCACCCGGTGATTTGTATGTCGCACCACGCGGCCATGACCTATTGCCATTGGCTGCGTTGGAAGACAAAACTCCCGTTTCGCCTGCCCACGGAAGCCGAATGGGAGTTCGCTTGCCGCGCGGGTCAGACCGGCCCCTACGGTTTTGATTCGGGTGAGAAACTCAGCGACTATGCGTGGTACCTGGAGAACTCGGCCAATCAAAAAGACACCGACAAAGCCGGCAACAAAGGGGCAGCCGACGAACCGACAACACACATCGTGGGAAAACTGAAGCCCAACAAGTTCGGCATCCACGACATGCACGGCAACGTTTGGGAATGGTGTTTGGACCAATACGATGCGAAGTCGTTCGAGAAACTGGCAGCGGACAAGCTGTACATCGGCGCGTTCAAAAAGCCCGAACCGGATGTGAAATGGGGGCACGTGGTGCGTGGCGGATCGTATGCCGATAAACCGGATCGCCTTCGCAGTGCTGCACGCCGAGTGTCGGAACCCCGTTGGGTCAAGGACGACCCCCAGGGCTTGAGCAGCATCTGGTGGCTCACGAACATGGATGTCATCGGGTTCCGCGTCTGCCTGCCCGTTGACGAGTACCCCGAACTCGTCGGTCTCAAGCCGACGTTGACGAAGAAACCGGAATCGTCCGAAATCGGCATCCGGAAGGTGAAGAAAGATTAGGTTTTGATCCGTTGTGACCCTTACCCTTTTTTGTAGGAGCCTCTCTCGTGGAAACGTCGAACACAAACCGCCGGGACTTTTTGAAAGCGGGCGCAATCGCCACCGCGACTGCCGCTAGCGTTAACTTGATGCCCACAGGCATCCATGCCGCCGGGAACGAAGTGATCAAAGTCGGCCTCATCGGCTGTGGTGGCCGTGGGACCGGGGCCGTCAAGGACAGCCTGGAAGCCGACAAGTCGATCCAGATTCACGCCCTCGGGGATTTCTTCCTCGATAAAGCGCAAGGCTACAGCAAACAACTCAGCAAGGATTACGGCGAACGAGCCGCGATCGGTGATCGGGTGTTTGGTGGCCTCGATAACTACAAGCAAGTCCTGAACTCGGGCGTCGATCTCGTCATCCTTGCCACACCTCCTGGGTTCCGCCCGACGCACCTCGAAGCGGCTGTGAAGGCGAACAAGCACGTCTTCTGTGAAAAGCCGGTCGCCGTGGACGGCCCTGGCATTCGCAAGTGCATGGAGTTGGTTGAAGAATCCAAGAAGCGCAAAATCGCCATCGTTGCCGGGACGCAACGCCGTCACCAAGCGGGCTACATCGAGACGATTAAGCAAATCCAAGACGGCGCGATCGGCGACATCGTCTCCGCACGCTGCTCGTGGAACGGCAACGGCATCTGGTTCCACCCCCGCAAAGAAGGCGTGTCCGACTTGGCGTACCAGATCAACAACTGGTACCACTTCCTCTGGCTGTGTGGTGACCACATCGTCGAACAACACGTTCACAACTTGGACGTGATGAACTGGGTTCTCGGCGGCCATCCCGTCAAAGCCGTGGGCTTCGGCGGTCGCATGGCACGACCCGTCGGCAAGCCGAATGACGTTGGACACATTTGGGATCACTTCTCGATCGAGTACGAGTACCCCAACGGCGTGCCCGTTTCGAGCTACTGTGCCCACTTGCCCGGAATCACCTCGGACGTTTCGGAGACGGTTTACGGCACCAAAGGCAAGTCGCTTCTGAATGCTTACCGAATCAACAAGAAGAAAGTGTTCGACAAAGACCCGATCAATCCCTACGTCCAAGAGCACATCGACTTGGTGAACAGCATCAAGGCCGGTAAGCCGTTGAACGAACTGCAATCGGTCACCGAAAGCACGTTAACAGCGATCATGGGCCGCATGGCCGCTTACTCCGGCAAGACCGTGACCTGGGAACAAGCCCTGAATTCAACCGTCTCGACGATGCCCGAAGGCTTGTCGGAATCGTCCAAAATCGAAGTCAGCCCGGTACCAGTGCCCGGCAAGTACAAAGTCTAAGTTGAAGATCGTCAAGTTTTTGATGTGTTGAAAAGTACAGTTTGTGTGAGGGAGCGCAAAGCCCACGGATCATGATCCGTGGGCTTTGC
>JANLRE010000440.1:0-3552 GCA_031368205.1 Fimbriiglobus sp.
GTCGGGACTGCGGTGACGATCGACTACCTGGATGCTGACCATGTTTTCCAAGGTGGGGCCATTCTCCCCGGACCTCGGCTGATGTTTGAAGCGATGCACCGTCACACTGCAAAATTACCGTTGATTGCCACCCACGAAATTCCCAAACTTCAACCGCCGGGAAAGAATACCCACGACGCCATGACCGTCGGCGTAATGGCCGCACAAATCGGCGCCGTCGAATTTCTGGTCCGCGAGTATACACGCCAATCGCCCATCCCACCCTGGTTGTTCATCACTGGTGGTGCGGTTGGTTCTCTTCATGGTCACAACCTTTCTGGCGTCGATCGGGTCGTGTCCGATCCCCAGCTAACTCTCAAAGGCATCCTGCTCGCGGCGGAGGCACTGCCGTGAGTGACACCCATGTGACACTTCTCACCCCGCCCGGTACTGGGGCGATTGCCACACTTGCGGTGACTGGTCCGAACGCCTGGGCAATTCTGGCAAAGCATTTTCGTCCCGCCAATGGAAAAGCGTTGCCAGCCTCCCCGGTGCCGTACCAGTTTTGGTTCGGGACGTTGGGCGACGGTGTCGCGGATGAAGTTGTCGTGGCCGTGAAAAGTATTCTGCCTGAGTTCAGTATCGAGGTGCATTGTCACGGCGGCCGGCAAGTCGTGCGGTGGTTGACGGAACTACTCGTGCAATCTGGCTGTGTTGAAACAGACCCATGTTCACTGCCGGTCCCCGGTTTCGATGCCCTTGCTGTCACCCCGTTGACACTGGCACTGACGGTTCGCACCGCGAGCGTGTTACTCGACCAGCACCACGGTGCGTTTCGCCACGCTGTGAAAGAAGTTTTGGCACTGTTCGCGTCGAACAACGACTTACTTGCATCGGAGCGATTCGAGCGTTTGGCTCGATACGCATCTCTTGGCCAACATCTCGTTTCGCCGTGGAAGGTCGTGATCGCGGGACCGCCGAACGTCGGGAAAAGCAGTCTGATCAATGCCTTGGTGGGGTATCAGCGAAGTGTGGTGGCAGCCGTTGCCGGGACGACGCGGGATGCGGTCACCACGACGATTGCGCTGGACGGTTGGCCGGTTGAACTTACGGATACCGCAGGGTTACGTGAAGCGACCGAGGCTCTTGAAAGCTCCGGTATCGACCGTGCCCGTGAACGGATGGCGAACGCCGATTTGGTCGTGTGGGTTGTGGATGCCACCGGAGCAAACCCAATCTGGCCGGAGTCGCGCACGAGTTGCCCTTGGCTTTATGTCGTCAATAAAACCGACCAGCCAGCGGCGTGGGACTGGGATACGGCGCGCGTCGAACTCCAACCGATTTCCGCAACGACGGGTGTTGGGGTTCAAATACTGGCAACGAACATCATTCGCACACTGATTCCCCACATTCCAGGGCCGGGAGACGCCGTTCCGTTTACACCCCACTTAGCGGAATTGATACGCCAAGCCCATCAGCAGTGCCTCAACGGTGACAAGACTGCCGCGCTGCTCACCCTCACAACTTGCCTCATTGGTTTGACCTAATCTCCGAGCCGTATCCGTTTTCTTGGCGCAAGACTATCACTGCTGTGTATCTTATCTGTAGGTCGATAACGGATTTGTCCCGTCATGGAAGGCGTGGTTCGATAGCAATCGGAAGTGGCCGCCGTGGACCGATTCTCAATTTTGCTCACCCGATTTTTTGCTGTACTAATCCTTCTAGTCTTTTTAGCGTCGCCCTCGTTCGCCTTCGGTGAACTACTTGGTCTCGGAACGCGCGACCAAGTCATCAACTTGAACCGCAAACTCGGCGGGCAAATTCTCGACTTCACGAACAACCATGACGGCGATCATCGGCTGCAGTCCGCAGCACTCAACGAAAAACGCGATCTGTATGTCTATCTCCCACCGGGCTATGACGGGGAGAAGCAGTTCCCTGGCGTCCTGTTTTTGCATGGCCTTGGTCATGACGAAAAAAAGTTCCTGGATGTCGTCCCGATGTTCGACGACGCGATCCGCTGCGGGAAACTTCCGCCAGTGATTATTGTCGCTCCGGACGGGAGTGTGACGGGAAAGCCGTCGCTGTTTAACGCCGGCAGTTTTTACATCAACTCGAAGGCGGGTCGGTTTGCCGATCACGTCATGGAGGAAGTCTGGCCGTTCGCCAAACGCACCTTCACGATTCGCCCGGAACGGGACGCGCACGTCATTTGCGGCGCGTCGATGGGCGGCTTCGGGGCGTTTAATTTGGCGTTCAAGAATCGTCAAGAGTTTGGTCACATTGTCGGCTTGATGCCGCCGTTGAACTTGCGCTACTGTGATTGCGACGGTCGTTATCTGGCCGTGTATGACCCGAACTGTGTGGGACTTCGCACAATCGAACGTCGCAATGAAGTTGTCGGGCGGTTTTACGGCGTGGTCCTGATTCGCTCCCGGCGGATGATGGACCCGATCGTGGGGCGATTGAACCCGGACGCCACGGCTTTCATCGCAAACGAAAACCCGTTCGAGATGCTCACGAATTACAACATCAAGCCGGGTGAGTTCAACATGTTCATCGGCTACGGCAAGAAGGACGAGTTCAACATCGACGCGGAGATCGAACACTTTCTGGACGAAGCCGCTCGCAAAGGAATCAGTGCGGACGTGGTGGTTTTGCCAGAAGGGCGGCACAACATCAAAACGGCAATCGAGATGTTCCCACCGCTGACAGTGTGGCTGACGGACAAGGTGGCGAAATACACCCCGCCTGACTACGCCATTTCACCGCCAGTTCCTGCCCAGCGTGCATCAGGTCCGTTGGTGCGAGTCCGCGAAAGCCTATCCCCACTTCGATCCCTTCGGGCTACACTGCCTTAATTCTTGCAGTGACTACCTTGAGGTTCGACCCATGCGGTTCGCTAAAGTTCGGCTCACATCTGGTGACGTAGGCGTGGTTCGGATTGACGAAAGTGGCTTTGCGGTCCCGATCGATTTTTCCCGCACGAAGAGTGTGCGTTGTCTCGCGGAGTTACTGGCGTCGAACGACCCGGCTGCGCTTGCGAACGAGATAACCGAACGCAACCCAACGCCCGTCCCACTCGACTCGTTGACGATTCTTCACCCGGTGGATCGCCAGGAGATTTGGGCGGCGGGTGTCACGTACAAACGCAGCAAAGTGGCGCGCGAAGAAGAATCGGCGGGTGCGGCGCAGTTTTACGACAAAGTCTACACCGCCGATCGTCCCGAACTGTTCATGAAGGCCACGCCGGAACGGGTGGTCAACCCCGGCGAGCCGATCCGCGTTCGCCGCGATAGCAAGTGGAGTGTGCCGGAACCAGAGTTGACGCTCGTGGTGTCGCCGGACCTACGGATCGTCGGCTACACCATCGGCAACGACGTGAGTTCCCGCGACATTGAAGGCGAGAACCCACTTTACTTGCCTCAAGCCAAAATTTACCACGGCGCGTGTGCCATCGGCCCGGTTGTCACCTTGGCCAAGGCGATGCCACCGCTTTCCGACGTTGAGATTCACCTCGTAATTCGCCGCGCGGGCAAGGTCGGATTTGAAGGCAAGACCACGATCGCGTCA
>JANLRE010000263.1:0-23342 GCA_031368205.1 Fimbriiglobus sp.
GCCCAACCGCGTTGCGCCCACAGGTCGCGGGACTTCGTCATCTCGTTGAGTCTGGACTCGATGACGGCCACCTGGGTGGTCAGTTCACTGAGCGGCTTCGCTTCACTGCGCATCGACTCAACTGCGAACCGTAACGTGGCCAGTTCGACGGTCAACGCATGAATCATTTTCTCGGTTTGGGTCGCCACTACATCTCCCCACTAGCAGCGATTTGTGCCATCAGTTGCCTAGTCGTTGCGTGTTGCTTGTCGCTGCGGATTTGGAGGAGGTCACCGCAGAGTCGGTGTAACCGAACCGTCATGTGGAGCGGGATGCCCAACTCGAATGCGGTGAAGTCGGTCGAAACCTGATCCGTATCGTCGTGGAGCGTGAGCCGATAGAGTTCTTGGCCCAGTGCGTCAAAAACGAGATCCCACTCGGCGTGGACCGACGGGTCGGCCATCACGTCAACCGCAGTTTTCAGTTTTGGGGTGATTGCTTCCAGTTGCTTGAAGCGACTAGCCAAACTTCGGATCGCTGGTGAGTACTGCACGTCCATCGTTTCTCCCCCTGTTCGCGTTAGTGATTGGCATTTTAGTCCACAGCCCACCAATGCACAACACGCCAGTATTCTGTGGATACCCGTTCGGCACGGGCTAATATGGGTACAATGCCGCAATACTCTTTCCGGTTACGTTTCACCTGCTGAGGGATGACCGCGTGTCTGCTGATAAAATCTCGGATTACTTAACGTCGTTTGCCACGGCCCGGACCCAGATGATGGAGCAACTCCGTCGGGTGCTGGTGGGGCAGAACGATGTCATTGAACAGATCCTGGCGGCGGTTTTTACTCGGGGCCATTGCTTGCTCGTCGGCGTACCGGGGTTGGCGAAGACGCTCATGGTGAGCAGCATCGCGCAGATTCTGGACGTGTCGTTCAAGCGGGTTCAGTTCACCCCGGACCTGATGCCATCGGACATTACCGGCACGATGGTCATGGACCAGAACGAACAAAACCGGGCGGAGTTCCGGTTCGTTAAGGGGCCGATCTTCACGAACATATTACTCGCGGACGAAATCAACCGCACCCCGCCCAAGACGCAAGCGGCACTTCTGGAAGCAATGCAAGAACGCCAAGTCAGTGCCGGGCAAGACACGCACAAACTGCCCGACCCGTTCTTCGTGATTGCCACGCAAAACCCGATCGAGCAAGAAGGCACGTACCCCCTGCCGGAAGCCCAACTCGACCGCTTCATGTTCAACATCTTCGTGGATTATCCGAGCCTGGATGAGGAGAAGAAAATCATCGGCATGACCTCGAAAGACGACGCGCCGGAACTCACCAAAGTGCTGACGGGCAAAGCCATCGTGAACTTGCAGAAGCTCGTGCGGAGCGTGCCGGTGAGCGATTTCGTCACGGAATACGTGGTGAAATTGGTCCGCGCCTCTAGGCCGAAAGACCCGACCTCGCCGGAGTTCATTAAGCGGATGGTGGACTTCGGTGCGGGCGTGCGGGCCGGGCAATATCTGGTGCGGGCCGGCCAGGCGTTTGCCGCAATGGATGGTAGATTCAGTGTGGCGATTGACGACATTAAGCGGGCGGCGATTCCCGTTCTTCGGCACCGGCTTGGGACGAACTTCCAAGCCCAAGCGGAAGGGAAAACCAGCGATGATCTCGTCATGGAATTGCTTCGCACCGTCGGCGAAACCGAACCCGCGAAATATGTAACCTCTGGCAAGAAGAAGTTGTAACGAAACAACCCCTCCGCAAGGGCCGGAGGGGAAGTTGGGGGATGATCGAACCGCTCGCATCACCGGCTACTTGGGAAATAGCCACTATTCAGCGGGGCGGGTTCTGGTGGCATTTTCAACAACGGTTTCACGACCGGGGTCGTGGGTGCTGGTGGCACCACGAGAGTATCCGTTGTGACGGGGGTTTGCGGTGCTCCGCGTTCGGTAACTGGGCGTGTCGTTCTGCTCATCGACAGTGGCTTCGGCGACACGTCCGGGACAACAATCGGCACAACAGGAGCCGGGACTGGATTGCTACTCACCGGCGTCACAACGGGGATGTTGGGAACGGTTACCACGGGCTTCGGCGTGTTGATTTCTTTGGGCATCATCACTTCGACAACCTTCGGCGTCACCGGCGTCACAACAGTAACGGGAGCCGGAAGAATCGGTTTGGTGATTTTGATCGGCTCGGGCACGGACTGTGCTGACGCCCCAATCGCAACTTTTGATGGGGTTGCGACAGGCGTTGGCGATGGTGCAACAACCGGCGTGGCAACCGCTTTCACGATCGGTGCCGGTGTTGGAACGCTTGGGGCAACCGGCACGTTGAAGCTTGGAATTTCCGACTTCACCACCGTCACAGGTTTAGGTGGGGTCACGGTCAACAGTGCCGGTGCCGGTTGAGGAGTGGCGAACATCTGCGTCTTGGTGTTTGGCACTGATTTTGGAATCGGGTCATTGAGCGTAAAGTTGGGTGCGGGTGCTGAAGGCGCTGGTGCAACCATCGCCGGCACGCTTGCCGTATAACCCACCGTTGGTGGCGCGAGAACGGGCTGTCCAATCGCCGCGCCGGAATCGCGCCAACTCATGAGTTCCACAAGTGTTGTCGGCTTCCCAACAGTTTGAATTTCACTCGCCGTTGGCAGACCCGCTGCGGCATAGTCGGTGGCGTTGATCGAATCGTTGAAGTTGTACCCAATCTGCATTCCGATCATCATCGCCCGGCGTCCGATGGCGACAACCTGTTGACGCGGAACCCGGCTGACTGAGGCGTAGTATTGCTTCGGGAATTCCGCGTCGCCGTGTTTGTAGACCTTCGATTTGTCCTCTTTTCCGTCGCCCTTGCCCGGCTCGATGGGCTGTTTCTCGGTCCCTTTCTCCTTGAGGTCGTCTACCTTGGGCGGCACCAACGGTGGGAGTTCGGGTTCACAAGAAACACAGGACAAGCAGCGGTCCAGCGCATGAGCGGCTACGGCGCGGACCCGTGCCGATTTCTCGGAAGGGTGACCGTCTTGTGAACTGCAACTCACGGTAATGCTGAGGGCCATCACAACTTTGGGGGTGCAGCAACACCCGTTCATGAAGGCCACGGCGGCCTCGTACCGGACGCACTCATTCCGGTCCGCCCGCAGCGCGGCGATCAGCGTTTCTTCGGCTTCGGGCCAGTAGTGACAATCGACGGACGCCAAGTACTTGACCGCTTTAACCCGCTCTTCCGCGCCGGCCCGGTCCATCTTGACTTTCGATGCCGCACCGATCGCGCCGGGGTCTTTCAATTCCCCAATGCTGGGCAGCGACGGGCAGTAAGACGGGATGATCCCGCCCGTCAGGGTTGACATCGGCGCGATGATCCGACTCATCAGTTGCCCCGCCGGGGTGCGGCAGGTTTTGCGACGACAGTATTCCTGCTGGTCCTGGGAAATCCCGAGTTTCGACCAGATCGTGGGTCCGCCCGGCAACCCCGCCTGCGGGGCAATCCCCGGTGCTAACGGAGCCGGTGGAACGACCCCGTTGAGGACCGCAGTGGGATCCGGCGCGGCCGCACCAAGCCCCGGCAGTTGCGCCGAGGCCGTGCCAACAAATGCTGCCACAGCGGCAGCCGAGAAGAGAAGTTTGACGCTTTTCATAGGATTCCCTCGGGCTTAACTTCCGTTCGTGGTGGCCAAGTCCCCCGGACTTAACCACAATCCCCAATTGACCGGCGGAAGCAAGTTCAGCGAAGCTTGGCGAGATTACCGACAGTCGCGCAGTTATGTAGAATTACTCGACTTCCGATCTTGCCGCTCTTAAGGATAATCGGGATAAATTTGCGACTTACTGTGGCAAAGTCAGACAAGATAGGCTCAAGATTTGGCGAACCGACGACGGGTGGTTGGATGGGGGTCAAAACAGGCGATGCACGATCACACCGCCAGAAATGACGATCGCTGCGATCGCGGCCACGATGGAATAGAACGAAACAGGCGTTAAGGCGGTTGGGTTGAAAACGATTGCTTCACCGGACCAGTTCCGCTCGACCTTTTCTCGCGGCGCGGTCAAGACGCGGTTCGTGGCCGGCTCGTAGTAGTGAACGTCGTCACTGTCCGCCACGGTCCCGAGGTACACGACACAATGCGCGCCATCAACGACGAGAATGGACGGGACGGGGAGCAGTCGCACGTCTTTGTTGACGCTGTTGA
Organism: Fimbriiglobus sp.; assembly: GCA_031368205.1. Taxonomy (GTDB): domain Bacteria; phylum Planctomycetota; class Planctomycetia; order Gemmatales; family Gemmataceae; genus Fimbriiglobus. The sequence continues at coordinate 4,173 of JANLRE010000263.1, forward strand.
TGGCGTTCGGCTTGAGGCCCTTTTGCTCGCTCAACTCGAGCAGTTTTTTGCGACTGGTGCCCGCCGGGCCTAATTCGGCGTCGCGGCAGAGGTCATCCCGGTCGGCGGGAATGCCGAACTGGTTTAGGCAGAACCACACCGCCGTTGGCCCGCAGGCGTTGCGGCGGTTTTGGACTTTCTGCACGTACTCGTCCAGCCGGTCGGTTGATAACCCGCCCGACTGGCCGGGTGTGAGTACGAGTGCCGCAAATGCGATGAAGCCCAAATTCATGAAGCCAATCTCCGTGCCTGGACCCGCTTGCTGACAAAAAGCACGATCAACCCAATCACCCCAACCCCCACCCCGATCGCCACAGCCCCCTTCCAACTCCGGAACCACGGGGTGCGCCGATCCCCCTCACGAAGCACCACGGCACTCAACCCTTCCGGGATGGGGCTGTCTTTGGTCACTTCAAAAAACTTAGAGTTCTTGCTATCTCGGGCGTCGTGTACCTCAGTTCCGATTGGGAGTTCGAGGATGAATTCACTTTCAGGAATGGCTTCGTTAATGTTTGCGATTTTTTTGATGTGATACTGAATCACAAATGATGGGCCATTTTCATCGAAGTACTGAATCTTGGCACGACTTGGTAAATGAATTCCGTTCGCCTGGCTGAAATCGCTTGCCTCCAAGACTTCTCCGATTTGACCCGACACACCGACTTTATCAATTCGCAGTATCGCGTAACCGAGACTCGGTGCGATCGAGACACGTAGCAGGCCCCCGTCCCGTGTCACTCGATTCGTGCCACGGAAAGCGAGGTCAGCGTCCTTTGCGGACACGACCCACTCGAACACTTCCGCGCGATACCCGCCGACCGTTTCAACCCCCTTAGACTTGACGCGGGATCGGTTCTCCGTCACAAATTTAAGTGTGCCTGGGTACCAGAACGTTCCGGGAAATTGGGGACAGGGTGGAAACTCCTTGTCCATCGACAAATCACCCGATGCAACTCGTAAATATTTGCTAATTTGACCATCGAGTTGTGGTGTCGATTTGTATTTAAAGGTGCGGCCACGGTGGGAAACAAAAGTTTCTTCCATGGTGCCCGTTAGCTTCGATGGCTCGAGAACAGACTTGTTCGCTGATTTTGAAACCTTATGTGGCACAGTTGCGGCATCACGGAACCACTGTCGCTTCCAGCTTGGACCGGAGAACGTCAGGCTAAATTCTTCTTGCCCTTCAATTTCTTTCCCAACACCTGACCCAGTCGTGTAGGTGATTCGCCCGGAAAAAACAGACTCATGCCGTGCGATCGCGCCAGAAACAGCGTCATTGGGGACACCCTGCGATATTGCCACACCCGAAAACAGGGTTGCCATGACAAAAATACTAAACAAGAGGCAAAGGTGTTTGAATATTTCATACCATTTCATCATTCAGCTCCCAAGTGTAGCGAAGTGTTGCGTCGTTAAAATTCCGAAGGGTAGGTGGCTGTAATGATCCGTGAACTTGTTACGCTCGACCCATGCCAAAGCGATGCAAATTCACGGGCTACAAGTGTTGAATCTTGACATTTCGCTTCCGCTAGTTGCAGACGTCAGTCGGCTGATTTGCACACAAAGTGTCCCCAGCATTGCAGCCATAGTTATTAATACTAAGGTTGATTAAAAATGTCGTTTCGCATTTGCTGGTGTTTATAGGACTTGTGCAAGTCAAAGTTTTACCGGTAGTTCTGCAACTCTGCACGGTAGTAGTTTTCGAAGAAAAGGGACCGCTGCAGATGCTGTTCGGGGTGTATGTATCTATACACGACGGTTGGCCGCAAGTCTCGTCGATTGTGCGACCAGGAGCGCAATTCGGAATCGTTTCGCACCGTTTGTCCGAATCGCATGTTGTGAGTTCGGGTTTCTTGCAGCATTTAGGAGGAGGGATGTTGCTAGGTGGCGTCTCCTGGCCGACCATGCGCTCCGCCAGTTGCGCCCGGTCCAGGCTGTCCGAACTGACGGCGTTGGTCACCAGCACGGCCACGGCGATGAAACAGACGCACACTGCCAAGTAAGTTGCACGCATTTTCAAATCCTCCAAAAATAACACTTCACGAACAGTCGGGTCACGTGGCAAACGCTGCCACGCTTCAGCCCGATACGAACAGGGGAACCTTGATGCTCGGCTTGCCGCCGATGGAAATTTCGAGGGTTGAGGGCGTCTTGTCGGCGGCGATTCCGTCGATCTCGACCGATAAGACGCCGGTTTCGGGCGACGTGGCGGTCAATTTGCACGTGGTTTTGTGGTCGCCGCAGCGAACTTCGACCGTCTTGTCTTTCAGCCCTTGGCCTTTCAGGAACAACGCCCCCTTGCCACGGCGCGTTTGCGGGTCAACCAGGACGGTCAGTTGCGCAGGCCGGATCGAGAACTCGACCGGCTGTTGCCCTTTGGTGGGGAAAGTAATTGCCGCTTCATTCGTGGCAATCTGCCGCTGACACGATTTGATGGCCGCCGTCACGTTCACCGTCGCGGTCACCATTTCCAGGTCGCCGGGGTCGGCACAGGTTACGTGAATCCGCGCCGTGCGATCGTCGATGGTTTCGACTTTGGACACGGTCATCGCGTGCCCACCTGCTGCGGCCCGCCAGTGTTGCAGGGTCACGTACTCGTTGCCGGTCACCAGCACCGATTTCGACTTGCCTTCGCCCCACTCACCGGGGCCGAACGAAAGTTCGTCCGGCGAAAGCGTGAGCAACGGGACCGCCTGACCCGTCACCATCACGTTGTGAACCAACGGCTCCTTGGCACCCGTCCAAGTCACCGCACTCCTGTACGCAAACTTGCCGCCCAACCGCTCCGTGTTCACAGTCAGTGCTAACTCGATTTGATCGCCCGGTGCAACGACCCGCGCCGACGGCGACAAGGACGTGCAACCGCAGCCGACGGCAATATCGGTGTCGGAAACAATCCGAAGTTCTGCACCCGTGGAGTTAACGAACGTGAACCTGTGACTGATCGGCTCACCCGCACAAATCGTCCCGGCGTCAAACCGATCTTCGCTCGGCGCGACTTTCTGCGAATCCGTTAGAACCGCAGTTTGGGGAGACCTAGTACAACTTACCCCCCCCATAATGTACAAAAGAACAGAATTGCCACCGCCGATCCAGCGGCGTTTCGTGTGAGTCGTGATGCATGTTGAGGCCTGGGATGTTGTCCCATAACTCACCACATACTTGGGGCAAAAGCATTCGACGAAAATCAGACTAACCACGCCCACGGGAGAAGTCAACCAGAATAATCAAGTTTTTTGACAGGGGTGCGGACGTACAGATTGCTGAAGGGCTACTCAATTCCGTGCGCTGTTCACAACCGCTTACGGCAGATCGTGACGGTGTCGTAAGCACATTCGGCGGGGAAGTGGAACTTGTCGAGGAGGCGGAAGACACGGCGGATGATGGCGGGTTGTAATTCGGGGGAACGGCCGGGGAGTCCGTGATGGAATCGCTTCGATTCGAGCGACTCCATTACACTTGTTATCACTTCTAACCCCGCATCGTCGGACAGGGCGCGCATCCCGTCGGGGTAGATTCGCCAACAATCGACGGGGGCTTCGTGGTACGGCCAACTGACCGGGTTGATGGTGATGACCAACCCACCCGGCTTGCAAACGCGGGCGACCTCACTCATCCACAACCAGATTTTGCGAACGTGTTCGATAAACTGTCCTGATAACACGATGTCGTAACTGTTGTCCGGGATCGGAAAGTTGTATTCCGAATCCAGCGTGTGAGTGAGCGGAAAGTCCCGTGGGAAGTCCACGGTGTCCCAAGTCATGGTAGAATTGGCAACGATCTGCTGGTAATTTGAAGGAGAAACATCGGGGCCGATTTCAAGCACTTTCCGATGAGGTTGAAAGTGCGGTTTGGCGTATTTCTCGAACAGCAGTTTGCTGTTGGCGTGCATGGCGGCGATCTTATTTGGCAGTGACGATCATCGGTTCGCGTAGACGTAACCGGGCGGCTGGCGCCGGGCTTAAGTCCACGACCGTCGGATCGACGTGATACACGCCAGTATCGGGCGCAGTGCAATCCAGGTTCAAGCGGCCGTCCGCCATCTCGAACACCCGGTCCGCGTAGGGTAAAAGACGATGATCGTGCGTCACAACCAAAACCGTGGCGCCGCGTTCGCGGGCACTTTCCCGTAGCAAGTCGATCACTTGTTGGCCGTTGTCCCAATCCAGTGCCGAAGTCGGTTCATCGGCAAACACGAACGACGGGTTCTTCACCAACGCCCTCGCAATGGCCACCCGTTGCTTTTCGCCGCCGGATAATTGCGACGGTCGCAGGTGGGCTTTCTTGGACATCCCCAACTGCCCGAGGACGTGATCTGCCCGCTTCCGCGCGTCGTGCGTGCTGGCGTTTTCGCCCCATTTCAGCACGACTTCGAGTTGTTGCCGGGCGGTCAGTGCCGGGAACAAATTGTACCCTTGAAAGATGTAACTACAGTGCTTCAGCCGGAACTTTTCCAGTTCGGATTCGCTCATCCGCCAGATCTCATGCCCCTTAGCGCGAACCATGCCGGCATCAGGTCGCAGAAGTGCCGATAGCACCGCGAGTAACGTCGATTTCCCACTACCGCTTGGCCCCATCAGCAGGTTCATTTCACCGTGTTGTAGCTCAAGTGAAACATCTTGGAGTGCGACCGTTTTGCCATCGCCCGACCCGAACGAGCGCAACAGCCCGTATCCTTGGAGGGTTGGGCCAACTTGCCGACGGATCGTGGGGGCTTTCGGCAATCGTATAGACGCTCGTTTGTGAGCAGCACTCCGGCCAAACAGGCGACGGATGCGAGCCAAGGAATAGAAAAATGGGTTCACACGGGCCATGAAGCAAAACTCCTAGGGTGTACGTTCAGTGGCTCAGATCGCTGAGCAGCAGCACAGACGGATTTCATCCCCATCAGGGGATAGTCGGCTTAGAGACTGCTCCTTTCAGTGGTGCAACAGATCCAATTCCTAGTCACGAGTTCAACGCGGGTCTAACGGCCCGGTCAAAGGTACTTGCGCCAGAGGCTCGACAAGCACAATCTTCCGACCAAGGATGGCAGCAGAATCAGTATCTCGCAAACAGTTTTGTTATTTTCTCAAGCTTTGCTAGCTTAACATCGGGCCGTTAGTCCCTGATGTCGCAATTGTTCGATCTCTCCTGAATAGTCCCAAATGATGGATTGCAGGAAATCGACGATTTCCGACATGTTCCAACAAAGTTCAATGGTATCAATTCCATTTGACGCTGTAATTGTATAGGTTGGCACGGTCTGGGCTACTCTGAGGGGTGAAAAGTCCGGATGAAATCATCCGTTGGCCAGACGAGTGTGGGATTGACATCCTTGCCGACTCTCCTGTCACAATCGGAGGGGTGGGCGAACTTGCGCGCCGCGCTGACGAGCAATCGCAGCGGCACGATTGACGGCGCCTGGGGTTCGTCGGCGGCCACGGCGGTTGTCGCTCTCACGATCGGCACAACAGTACCCACACTGGTGGTCGTACCAAGCCCCGCAGATGTTGGGCCGTGGTTGGAGGATTTGGGAAGTTTCCTCGGTCATCGTCCGACTCTTTTTCCGGCCCACGAAACTTGGCCGCCCCAAAGTGTTCGGGGTCAACTCAGCAACGAAACGGGAACCCGCCTGCGGGTCTTGCAACAATTGCTTGCGAACGAGTCACTCCAACTGATCGTCGCGCCGATGGCGGCGCTCGTTCAACCTGTTCCGATGCGCCAGGAACTGGCGCAGAGTGGGCGCCGGCTGAAAGTGGGCGAAAGTCTCGACATCGACGAGTTTCTGAAGTGGCTCCAATCCAACGGGTACAAGCGAACGGAAGCGGTCGAGTACCCCGGTGAGTACGGTCGGCGGGGTGGCATTTGCGACATCTTTCCACCCGATGCCACGGACCCCATTCGGCTCGAATTCTTCGGCGACGAACTCGAATCCATCCGCACTTTCTCGGCGCAAACCCAACGAAGCCTTGGCACCAAATCGGAATTGGTGCTGTTGAATGCGAGAACGGACACCCCCAAAGCCGTGGGCCGAACGGCCTTCGGTTTCTTCACGGATTACCTGCCGCCCAACTCGGTGTTGGCACTCGTCGAACCGGGTGATTTGAAAGAGCAAGGCAAGCATTTTTTCGATCGTGTTTCGGACACGACGGGGTTGTTCACCGTTGACGGGACGTTCGCGCAGTTGATGCAACGGCCCACGGTCGTCGTCTCCGCCCTCCCCCGACCGACGGTTGAAGCGTCGGTGCACCTGAAGGTCGAATCGGTGGAGCGGTTCAGCGGAAACGTGCAGCGTGTCCGCGACGAACTGGACGGCATCGCCCAAACCGATCGCGTGTTGATTGCCTGCCAAACCGAAGCGGAGATTCACCGCCTGACGGAGGTGCTGAAAGCCGGCAAGCTGGCCGAATCGAACCGACTGGCGTTGGTCACTGGCCACGTCCGCGCCGGCTTTCGACTGGTGAGCGCGGGGGTAGTGGTCCTGGGTAGCCACGAGATTTTCCACCGTGACTTGCTACCGTCCGGTGTGAAGGCCACACCGGGCACGGGCGCATCATCGCGGCGAGTCGAAGGCCGCGCGATTGATAGCTTTCTGGAATTGAACGACGGCGATTACGTCGTGCATATCGCTCACGGGATTGCGCGATTTCGTGGCATGAAAATGCTCGAAAAAGGAGCAATCGAGGCGGTCGATGTCGATGAAGATTCTCCACCCACGACCGTAAGTCTTGAAGAAAACCTGATTCTTGAGTTTCGAGACGGCGTCTTTTTGTACGTCCCGGCGTCACGCATCGACTTGGTCCAGCGGTACGTGGGCGGAGCGCAGGCGCAGCCGGAGTTGTCGAAACTCGGCGGCATGGCGTGGCAGCGGCGCAAGGACAAAGTGACCGAGGCCGTCCACGACTTGGCCGCGCAGATGATCCAGATTCAAGCGGTCCGAAATGCGATCCCTGGCACGCCGTTCCCACCGGATTCCGATTGGCAACGCGAGTTTGAAGCAGCGTTTCCGTACCAAGAAACACCGGACCAACTCTCCGCAATCAGCGAGATTCGCGGCGATTTGGAAAAGCCGAAACCGATGGACCGCCTGCTGTGCGGCGACGTGGGCTACGGCAAAACCGAAGTCGCAATCCGGGCCGCGTTCAAAGCGATCGACAACGGCAAGCAGGTCGCGGTCCTGGTGCCGACCACCGTGTTGGCCGAGCAACATTTCCGCACCTTCACGCAACGCCTCGCCGAGTACCCGTTCACGTTGGAAGTGCTAAGCCGGTTCAAGTCCGCTGCGAAGCAGAAAGAGATATTGAAGCGAGTCGCGGCGGGTGCCGTTGATATTGTGATTGGTACCCATCGCATTGTCAGCAATGACATGAAGTTCAAAGATTTGGGTCTCGTGGTGATTGATGAAGAACAACGGTTTGGTGTGGAGCATAAAGAAAAATTAAAACATTTACGCACCACCGTTCATGTGCTGACGATGACGGCCACGCCAATCCCGCGCACATTACATTCCGCACTGCTTGGCATCCGCGAAATCTCCAACCTGGAAACACCACCGCCGGACCGAATGCCGGTCGAAACCCGCATCATTCGTTGGGATAATGACCTCATCCGCAGCGCGATCCTGCGCGAGATGAACCGGGGCGGGCAGGTTTTCTTCGTCCATAATCGTGTGTTTGACATTCAAGAAATCGCGGCGCGAATCAGCATCATCGTACCCGAAGCGAAGTTGGTGATTGCCCACGGCCAGATGAACGAACACGAACTCGAAAGAGCAATGGTGACGTTCGTGAAGAAAGAAGCGGATATATTATTGGCGACCACAATCATTGAGAGCGGCCTCGATATTCCGAACGCCAATACCATCATCATTGATGAAGCGGACATCTACGGGCTTGCGGATTTGCACCAACTTCGCGGTCGGGTGGGGCGGACGAAAATCCGGGCTTATGCGTACCTCATCGTCGATTCCAACAAGATGATTACCCCGACTGCCCAGAAACGATTGAAAGCGATTGAAGAGTTCACCGAACTCGGGTCCGGGTTCAAGATCGCCATGCGGGATTTGGAAATCCGCGGTGCCGGGAACATCTTGGGTGGCGAGCAAAGCGGACATATTGCGGCGATTGGGTATGAGATGTATTGCCAACTGCTCGAAAATGCGGTGCGGCAACTCAAGCAGCAACCGCCGCGCGTCCCGATTGAGGTCAACGTCGATCTGCCGTGGCCGGCGTTCTTGCCACGCGATTATGTCCCCGGTCAGAAACTCCGCATCGAAGTTTATCGCCGTCTGGCCCGCTTGCGCGAGTTACGCAAGCTCGAAGACTTTCGCCAGGAACTCCGGGACCGCTACGGCCCGCCACCGGAACCCGCCGAGTGGCTGTTGCGGGCCACCGAAATCCGGATCTTGTGCGTTCGGTGGCAGATTGCCGCCGTTCACCGCGACGGCAAAGACCTCGTGTTCACCTACCGCCAACGCCCCAAAGCCGAGCAACTCGCCAAGCTCAGTCGGGGCCGGTTGAAAGTCGTCGATGACAAGAACCTCTACCTCCGGTTGAAACCCGAAGAGGATCCGTCCGACGCGATGTATACGTTGCTACAGTCCGTTTTGAATCCGCCTGCCGAACCGAGTTTTGTTCCACCGACTGCTGTGACCAAGCGCCTGCTATGAAATAACTCCTCCCAGTTTTGATTGACGGTACCGCCGTCGGTCGTGAGGAACTTGAATCACGTCGATCGGATTCGGCAACGGTTTCGGTCACTGGCCTTTTCACGCAACGAGCGGCACGGTGAAGTTGAAGAGGTCTTCTGGCGTCGGGGTGAATATCACGACGATTAATGCCGAGATAATTCGCGCATCGCAAACGCCCATAGCGCCACGGTGGCCACGGTGCCGGCGCCGTACTCGCGGCCGATGCTGGTCACTTCGTAGGGCAGAAGTATCGCGGTGGTGATTGTGCCCCAACCGATCAGCATGATTAACGTGTCGCGGCTGGAGACTAAGCGGCCCGGTCGTTCGTCGAGGCTCTTGAGCCAGAGTCCGGCGACAAGTGGTAGCCCGAGTGTGTAGTAATGGACGTGCGACACCGGGGATAGCAACAACATGATCGCGGTGAGGCAGCCGAGGAACACGAGTTGTTCGGCCGCCGTTGCGCGCGGTTGTCGCCACGCCACGATGAGCGTGATGAGCGTCATCACTCCGCCGATGGCCCAGTGTGACAGCCGGGTGACACTGTCGGCGGTGTTCGGGCGGGTGTCGGGGTCGGGGTGCCGGAGGTTGTGGATCATGGATTGAAACGATTGGCTGTCGGTGGACGTGGTGTCCGTCAGTTCCTTGGCCCGAGTTTGGTCGCCGGTGCCAAGCGCGCCCGGCGCCAGGACCGCATCGACGAAGGTCAGGTTGTTCTGAATCGCCCCGTTGAGTCCCCACACACTAGCGGGCAGGATGAACAGCAGCACGACCGAACCGAGCGCCAACCCGAAGGCGGCACGCCACTCTCGCCGGACTAGCGGGAATAAGATCAGGAACCCCGGAATCACCTTCAACGCAATCGCCCCGGCCAACCACGCGCCGGTGGCAATCGGTCGGCGCTGCATCGCGGCGGCGTACATTCCGGCGATCAGGGCGAGCAACAAGACGTTCACTTGCCCACGGGAAACGGTGTAGCCGATCCCGCCGATGCAAACGTAAATCGGCACCATCCGCGCGTACCACCAGCGGCGGCTACCGGGGACCGCATCCGGCAGGGCATACTTCGCAAATTGATGCACGCTGAACCAACCCAGCCCAATACTGAGCGCGTACCAGATCCCCACCGACACGCCGAAGGGCAGATAGCCCGTGCGTTCTTCCCAGTTAAACGGATCGGCTAGCGGCACCATTAAAATGGCGAACGGTGGCGGGTAACAATAATGCCAGCCGTTGTCGTCGCAGGTGTGGATGTGGTAGATGTCGTTGCCGACTCGGATGGCGTGGGCGGCACGGGCGTAGACACCGAAATCGGTCTTGCGCGTCTCTTGATAGGCCGACCGAAGTACCACCAACGCGCCGAACGCCACGATCACTACGGCGAACACGACAAGCCCGATCCGCTCCCACTGGGTCAAACGGGCGTAGGCTGGTGACGGCGGGAGAGAAGTCATCGAGAGTCGTTCCACGAGTGGGTTACGCCGCGGTTTGGCTGACGGGTTCTGGCAACTCGTTCACGATCAAGTCCGGGTCCGCGACGACGGTTTCGATCACTTTCATCGTGCGCCACTTGCCACCCCGGAAGCGGAAAATGTACACCGCTGCCGTCACCGCAATGTACAGGGTTGCGGACGCCCACGCTGCTTCAATCCCCAACCCGCTCCGGGAAGCGTACCATGTCGGCAACACCATCAACGGCCAGGACAACCCGATGGCCACGATGGTCACGAACCGCGTGTCGCCTGCGCCGCGAAGCGCATACGCGAGGATGATATTCACGCCATCGGCCAAGGAATACGCCGCGACGAACCGCAGCAGAATCGGGATCATCGGCCCGACGGCGGCCCATTCGTCCGGCTTCATGCCTTCGGCAAACGGTGCGGTCAACTGATTCGGTAGAACACAATAAATCACGGCGACTATAATCATGTACGCCGTGGCCAGCTTCGCCCCGGTCCAGGTCGTCTTCGCCGAGAGATCGGGTTGCTCCTCGCCTTGCCGCCGACCGACTAGAACTTCGACCCCTTGGCCCAAGCCCATCACTGGCAAGAAGGTCAACAGGTTCAGCGAGAACGTCAGGGTCGTTGCCGCCAATTCCCGATCACCGATGTTGCCGACAAGCAACACGAACATCGTGAACGACAACCCTTCAATGCACCACTGCACCCCGTTGGGCAACCCGTACTTCATCAGGCGTAGAAACAGTGCGGGGTCAAACCGCCACCCGGAAACTGTGCCGTACTCCACGCGGTGTTTCTTGCGGAACAGCAAGAACAGCCCCAGCACCGCCGACGCGGAACTCCCCAACGCGGCAGCATACCCCGCACCGGCCATCGCTGCTGCTGGGTTGTCTTTTTGGAGAAGAATCAACGGTACGGCCAAGGATGCGTTCACAAAAATTCCGAGCGCGTTGATGCCGAGAACCGTCCAGCTATCCCCACGCCCGGCGAAGAAGGCGTTCACCGCCGCGACCAACAGCATCGGCAGCGCCGCAAACGTCAGGGATGCGAAATAGACCGACTCCAGTTCTTTCACGGCAGGCTTGTGGTTCGTCAGCGTGATGATGCCATCAGCAATTGGCGCGAAGAACGGAAAGATCAGGCCCGCAAACACGCTGAAGTACAGCGCCTGCCAAACCACGGGTCCGATGCGATGGGGCCGTTTCGCACCCGCATACTGCGCGACGAACACCGTGGCATACATGATGGTGTTGCTAAACAACAGAATCGGCGTCCAGAAATATCCCACGGCGGGCATGGTCGCGGCAATGCAGTCCGCGTTGACTTGCGAGATGAACACACGATCCACGAAAATTTGAATCGTGCCGAAGCTCGCACTCAAGATGAACGGCAATGACAACGCAATGAGTTCCCGATACCCGCCCGGTTCATGGGCGTTGGGCACAACCTCGGCGCCGGTCACGGTCCCTGCTGTCGGCTCCTCATGCCCCATGCCGATCGCCCCTGACACAATCCTGAAATCGAATCCCGTTATGATACGCACGCATCCCAAGAGGGCATGGTGCTTGATTCGAGTTTAACAGGAAAGCCCACGGATTATTATCCGTGGGCTTTGGGTTCTGTTGTTAACCAGGCTCTTACATCCCGCCCGGTTTCTTGGCTGCCGGTGCTGGTGTAGTTGCCGCAGCGGGTTGGATGTTACTACGCAGAATCTCGTTGGTGGCTTCCGCAGGGTCGCCACTCCAACGCCAGTTGGGTGGGCCGTCGTAAATCGCTTTGGGATTGGCGGCTTCGAGCAATTTTTTGAAGTGCTTGGGAATTTCGAGGGCCAACTTTTCATCGTAGGCTTGCTTAACAAGAGCAGCCCGCACCTTGGCCACATCGACCTTGTTGTCCGGCGGGATAATGGCGTGCAGTTTCATCACCAGTTTGCCTTGTGATGTCTCGATAATCTGGCTGACTTCACCGACTTGCAATTGGTATGCGATCTGTTCGACTTGTTTATCTTCGGCGTAAGTATGCTTGGAGATTGGCTTGATTCTCCCGGCTGTTGCCGCAAGCGAGGGATTGGCCATTGCACGGGCAGCGCGGTCAAATTCTTCTTGACTCGTGCGAGCCTTTGCATAAATCCCTTGGATCATCTTGAAATCGTCACCCTTGGGCCACATGATGATTTGCACGTCACGTTTCTCACCGTACTCGCGGTCGAACTGCATCCGGACTTCGTCGTCCGTCACTTTCACGCCGTCTTGGACCATTTTCGTCAGGAGCAAGCGCGGGCGGATCACGTCTTCCATCCACTCGTACAGCGTTTTGCCGTAACGCGGCAGCACGACTTTCACGAAATCGGCTTTCTTCACTTGCAGCCCCTCCACGTCCGAGAGGAACGCCGCTTCGATCTCTTTTTCCGTGACCGTGATGTTGAGCCGCTTGGCTTCGGCTTCGATCACCATTTTGTTGATGAGTAAGTCGAGTTTGTCATGCCCACCCCGCGCCATCAGGAATTCGCCGAGGTCTTTGCGGCTAATCGAGATGTTGCCGTAGATGTACGCCACCGGACGGTTGTAATCGTCATCGGTCCCGGCTTTGGCCAACGGCGGGGTGTTAATTGGTAGTGGCGGGATTTTGCCCGGTGTTTGGGTGCGAGCGGATTCGGCAATCGCGCCGGTGGCCAGAGCCACGACGCCGACGGCCACAAGTCGCCGAACCCAAATGCGAAGGCGAGAAACTTCTGTCTGCATGGTTCCAAGTCCCTTACGTTGCGCTCAGGCCGTAGTCCTGGGGGGCGGTCCCGAGCCATAAAATCCTCACGCGATCGTGTGGTCTATACCGCCCCGAATTCGACCCCGCAACCCCGACTCGGACGTGCCGAAAATACGGCTCTCGCTGGTTTCGCGTATCATTGAAGATGCGTTTGTGCTGCTGGCGTCCGCTCGTCCCGATGGGTCTTTTTACCGTGTCGTTACCGACTGCTGATTCGGGTTCACCGAACGCGCTGACGCACCGCGCTTGGGTGGCGTATTTGCGGCAAGAGTTGACCGCACCGTCAACCGCGTTGTCGCAATACGCACGAGACTTGAACGGTAAGGCCGACCAGTCTGATTCCCCCGACACCGTCACGGCCACGCGGCGGATCGTCGATCGGGCGGAATACCTTTTCGGCGTCGTGCAGAAACTCACGCAGCCCGAAACGCCGCCGGAAGCCGCTAACGACCGGGGCTATTGGCGGGCGGTCCGGCACGACCTGCGGGCGGCGGCTTCGTATGTGGTGATGTCCTGCGAAGACATTATTGAAGGCGCCCCGGCTGCCGTAGTCACGGCTTTGAAATCCGATCTTCAACGAACCATCTGTGCCGCACAGGGCGTGATTGAACTCATCGAACAAGTGGTCAACTTCGGCCAGAATCGTAGTGCCACGCCGACGTTGACCGGCCCGGTTTGGGAAATGCTCGCCCGGTTACCACGTGCCGGTGCGAACCCCTCCGCAAGTTCGGTCCAGCCTCTTGCAGGGCGAATTCTGCTCGTGGATGACAACGAGTTTAACCGCGATCTCGTCGCCCGGATCTTGATCGGGCAAGGGCACACCGTCGAGGTCGTGTCGGGCGGTCAAGAAGCCCAGCAACGCTTGGAATCGAATCAGGCACCGATTGATTTGATCTTGCTCGATGTGATGATGCCGGGCATGACCGGACCGGAGGTGCTGTCGTGGTTAAAAACCGACGCCCGATTCTGGCACGTCCCCGTGATTATGGTTTCGGCACTGGGTGAAGATGACAGCGTGTTGGCGTGCATCGCGGCGGGGGCGGAGGATTATTTGACGCGCCCGGTGAAAGCCGAATTGCTCCGCGCCCGCATCGTCGGGTGCCTGGAAAAGAAGCGGCTGCGGGACCGGGAAGTCGAGTATCAAGCCCGCATCGCCAGTTTGGTGCGGGCACTGTTCCCGCCGGCTGCCGTTGAGGAATGGGAACGCACCGGGACCATTCAACCGCGACACCACGAGCAAGTCGGCGTGCTGTTTCTGGATGTCGTCGGGTTCACGAGCTTCAGCGAAAAGTACCGCGACGATCCGGGGCACGTCATCCGATTACTTCAAGATTTGGTGGAGCGATTTGAGACGACAGTGAACCGGCACGGCGTGCAAAAAATCAAAACGATCGGCGACGCCTTCATGGGGGTGGCGGGTTTGTCCGCACCGATCGCCAACCCCGCGTTGACACTATTACAGTGCGGCTTGGACCTGATCGCCGACGCCGCGAATCACTCCGCCCACTGGCAAGTCCGGGTCGGTATTCACGTGGGGCCGGTCGTGACCGGGGTTCTCGGCAAGACACAATTCAGTTTCGATGTCTGGGGCCACACTGTCAATGCGGCCAGCCGGATCGAAAGCAACGGTAAACCGGGTCGAGTGTGTCTCAGCGATGAAGCATGGATGATGCTGAACGATTTTGCCATCGGCGACCAACGCCCCGTCGCCGCCCGCGGCCTGGGCGTCGTCGATGTCTGGGACTTTGAACGATGGACTAATTGAACAAGTTATCACCACGGAATACACGGAAAGCACGGAAATGAGATCACTTTTAACACTTTGACCTGAAGTCAGATTCAGCTTCCAAGCGTCTTACACTTTTATTCATGAGCTTGATTTCTTCCGTGTTTTTCCGTGTTTTCCGTGGTTAAATGATTTACAGGGTTTGAGTTGTCGCCGCGATCCGTTCCAGCATCGCGTTGCGAACGGGGTCGCGGCCTTCGGTGCGGATGCGGTCGAGCCACGGCCAATCGGCGAGATGGTCGAAGAGTTCCCGGCGTGTGACGGCATCGGGAATTTGGTGCAGGACGATTGGGCGAAGTTCGTCGAGCAGTTCGACCCAAATGGCAAACGGTTCGTCCAAATCCGCTTCGATCTTTTCACGCAGCCGTCGCGCTAATGAAGGGGCGGCACCGTTGGTACTCACCGCCACTGTCACGGAACCGACACGACAAACCGACGGCACAAGGAACGAGCCGGAGTCCGGGGCGGTCGCACTATTCACCCAGATTCCGAGTGATTTGGCGTCGGCAACCACTTGTTCATTCACGGCGACGGTGGCGGCTGCGAAGACAAGAGTTGCACCGATCAGGTGATTTTTGTTGTACTCGGCGCAAATCCAGTCCATCCTAGGGTCGTCTGATTCTGGCGGACGTGACTCCGTCGCAACGATGCGTACCCGCCCGCCTGCCTGCAAAACGCCTTTTGCTTTCCGTTGCCCCACTGCTCCGCCGCCCACAACCACGGCGAGTTGGCCGTCAAGTTTTAGCAGGATGGGAAACATGCAACGGAACCTGGTGTCGTAGGGAATCGCCTGATAATCGTGATTTTGAATCATAGTCACCGGGCTTGATCGCACCGGAAAGAAATTGCCGAACTGAATGAAATAGTTAATGCAAACGCAAAGAGTTTTCGATATGTTTGCAATACGAGTCATTCAGTGACTTCGTGTTCCACCGTTTTGTTCCACCCTTTTAAGTTAACAAGGAGATTGCCGTGGACTACCTGACGCAAAGACGATTGGCAGCGGCGAAGAACCTTAAGAAAGATGGC
The DNA here is from genome assembly GCA_031368205.1 of Fimbriiglobus sp. Taxonomy (GTDB): domain Bacteria; phylum Planctomycetota; class Planctomycetia; order Gemmatales; family Gemmataceae; genus Fimbriiglobus. The sequence goes on from JANLRE010000263.1 coordinate 19,918, forward strand.
ATCGACGCACTGTTGGTCACCAACCCGGTCAATGTGACTTACCTGACGGGTTTTTCGGGGGATTCGAGTTACGTCGTCATCGGCGCGAAGCAGTTTATCATCGTCAGCGATAGTCGGTTTGAAGAGCAGTTGAAAGAAGAATGCAAAGAGATCGAAACGCACGTTCGGCCCCACAACAAGCGGACCCACGAGGCGGCTGCCGAAGTGTTGACGAAGATGGGTGCGAAGAACATCGGCTTGGAAGCCGACCACGCGACGCTCGGCCTGCAATCGGCGCTCGCCGAAGCGGGACCGAAGCTGACGTTCACGACCGTGAAGAATGCAATCGAATCGCTCCGGGTTGTCAAAGACCCCTCGGAAGTGGAACAAATTCGGGCTTCGATCCGCGTCGCCGAACGGGCCTTCACCATGTTTAAGGCCATGATTAGTGAGATGGACACGGAAAAAGACATGGTGGACCGGCTCGAACACTACATCCGTCGGGCCGGGGCGAAGAAAGCGGCGTTCCCGCCGATCGTCGCGGTGGGCGAACGCGGAGCGCTGCCCCACGCCCCGCCGACAACGTCCCGGAATTTGGGCGACGGTAGCAAGTTGCTCGTGGATTGGGGCGCGGAGCTGACCTACAACTGTGACATCACCCGGACGTTCCGCTCGCCGTATGGCACGGCGCCGACCCGCAAAAACAAGCACGAACGGGTCGGGTTCAACTTCGATGAACTCTACGTGATCGTTTCGGCGGCCCAAGATGCGGCAGTGGCCGCGATTCGGCACGGCGCTCACGGGAAAGATGTCGATGCCGCCGCGCGAAAAGTATTCGCCGATGCCCGGACGCGGGACGATGCATCCCCGAAGTTACAGGACTACTTCACGCACGGTACGGGGCATGGCATCGGGTTAGAAGTGCATGAATCGCCGCAAATTCGGGCGAACTCCGATGACATCTTGGAAGCCGGAATGGTCGTGACCATCGAACCAGGATTGTACATTCCCGGTTGGGGTGGACTCCGGATTGAAGACAACTACATGGTGACAAAAGACGGGGCGATACGCTTGACCACGCTGCCACGCGATCCCAACGCCATAGGATGATCGTATCATTACGGAGCCGCATTCCTCGACGTGTTGAAGCGGTTCCGCAATTCGTTAATCTTCACTTGTCCTCTGAGGGCCTCCGGTGGCTACCGACCCGCAAACTGGCACCCCGCGCCCGTTCGACGCCAAGACGATCGAGCACCTGATCGGCTTGATGGCCGAACACGAACTGTCCGAAATTTCGCTGCAAGAAGGCGACCAACGCATTCGCTTGCGCAAGGGGAGTACCGCCCCCGTTTTCGCCGCCCCGGCTTCGTACCCCGTTGCTCCGCCTGCGATGTTGGCTCACAGCCTTGCTCCCAACGTCGGTTCTGCTGCACCGATTCCACCGACCAAGAAGCTTCACGAAATCAAGTCGATCATGGTCGGCACGTTTTATTCCCGTCCGAAGCCGGACAAGGACGATTACGTCAAAGCGGGCATGGCGATTAAACCCGAGACGACGGTCTGCATGATCGAAGCCATGAAGATCTTTAACGAAATCAAAGCGGAATGCGTCGGGATACTCGTCGAGATGTGCGTGAAGAACGGCGACACCGTCGATTTCGGCACCGTCCTGTACCGCGTCGATCCCGGAAATTAACCCTCACGTCGTGAAGTCGGCGGGCCGTCAAGTCGTTGGACAGGAGCGTTGTCGTCCGTCTCCCCAACGCGGTGGCTCACGGTTTGGCGATTCGGAAGAACGGCGAAGACTGGTAGACCGGCTAGACATGGCGACGTTGGGCGAAGCATGTTTCAACGGATTTTAGTAGCGAATCGTGGCGAAATTGCGTTGCGGGTCATTCGGGCGTGCCGCGATCTCGGCATCGAGGTCGCGTGCGTGTACTCCGAAGCGGACCGGGACGCGCCGTACTTGAAGCTGGCCGATAAAGCGATTTGCATCGGCCCCGGCCCGGCGTCCGAAAGCTACCTGAAGGTGCAACGCATCATCGCGGCGGCGGAGGTGGCCAACGCGGATGCCATCCACCCCGGTTACGGCTTCCTGAGCGAGAACGCCCAGTTCGCCAACATTTGCCGCGAATGCAAGATCGAGTTCATCGGCCCGCCGGAAGCGGCGATGGAGCAAGTCGGTAACAAAGATCGCGCCAAGCAACTCGCCAAGAAAGCCAAAGTTCCCACGGTTCCCGGCAGCGACGGCATTTTGAAAACGGTCGAAGAGGCGCTGAAGTTCGCCGGGGAAGTGGGCTACCCCGTGTTGATTAAAGCCGTCGCGGGTGGCGGTGGACGCGGGATGCGGGTAGCGAACAACGACGTTAGCCTCGCAACCGGGTTCGCGCAAGCCCAGCAAGAAGCGGAAGCGGCGTTCAAGAACGGCAGCGTCTACCTCGAAAAGTATCTCGTGCAACCCCGGCACATCGAAGTCCAAATCTTGGGCGACAAGCACGGCAACGTGGTCCATCTTTACGAACGGGATTGCAGTTCCCAACGGCGGCACCAGAAACTCGTCGAAGAATCCCCCGCCCCAAACCTGCCCGAAAAAGTCCGCGACGACATTTGCGCCGCTGCCGTGCGCCTGGTCAAGGCCGCGAACTACTACTCTGCGGGCACATGCGAGTTCCTGGTGGACAAGAACAACAAGTTCTACTTCATTGAGGTGAACGCGCGGATTCAGGTCGAACACCCGGTCACGGAACTGGTCACCGGCATCGACTTAATCAAGGAACAAATTCGCATCGCCGCCGGGGAAAAGCTCGGCTACTCGCAGAAGGACATCACGTTGCGGGGTGCTGCGATCGAAGTCCGCATCAACGCCGAAGACCCGCACAACGACTTCCGCCCCAGCCCCGGCACGATCACCAAATGGCACCCGCCCGGCGGCCCCGGCGTGCGCCTCGACACCCACGTCGTCCCCGGCTACCGCGTTCCGCCGAACTACGACAGCATGGTCGCCAAGCTCCTCGTCCACCGCCCCACCCGCCAAGAGGCAATGGCCACGATGCGCCGCGCCTTGCGTGAGTTCACCGTCGAAGGCATCCAAACCACCATCTCCCTCCACCAAGAAATCTTCAACACCGCCGAGTTCATCAACGGCACAATGGACACCACCTACATCGAGCGAGTGCTGCTCCCGACGCTAGGCAAAGGGAAGGCGAGCGAGGGGTAAAACGTGACGCCCGTACCTGGGGTGTCGCTGTGCTCAACCCCAGGCTAATTGCTGGCATCCCTACCGGGATGCATTGATCCGGGTGGATGCCGTACCTGGGGTGTCGCTGCGCTCAACCCCAGGCTAATCGCTGTAATCCCTTCGGGATAAAACCAACCTGAGGCAGCCCTTTGGGGAAAAACTAACCAGGGGCATCCTGAAAGGATGCGAGCAATTAGCCTGGGGTTGA
>JANLRE010000461.1:0-1090 GCA_031368205.1 Fimbriiglobus sp.
CCTTCGCCCCGTTCGAGGCCGGGCGGACTGACCCGCCACGGATTTGCGGACGTGGCTTGGCGAATTCCTTCGTGGAACAGCTTGCTCATTTCGACGGGGTCGAAGTCCGTACTCGCAAACGGGATCGGCATGTCCATCGGGATCGCCGTCATCCGGTAGTTCATGCCGGTCAGCACGCACGCGGTGTAAAGTCGCATACAGTCGCCGCGAGTTTGGGCGAACAGCAGGGCCGACACGCTGCTCCCCGCGATCCACAACGCCCGCGCCTTGACCAGCTCCGGGTCGGCGTACAGTTTCCCGGCGACGATAATGTAAAGGTCCGTGTCGTAAAGTGAATTCGCGGTCGGGTCGGCGCGTTTCTCCGGTGGCACGTAGGGCGGGCGGAAGAACAGGGCCGCACTCACGCCGCCATCGACGTGGCGTTCTTCGTACAGTTTCCCTTCAATTTCGACGGGGATTCGCACCGGCGGGAAGAACCCCGGTATGGCGGCGGAGGCGAGAACCACGCTGCGGAACAATTCGAGATCAGCCGGGGTGCCGTGGGCGGCAATGGCCCCCAGATCCCACACGACTTGCCGGCGACCGTCCAGTTCCGTCGTGCCGACGTACAACCGGCGGCCCCGCATGTGTTCGGCAGCAATGGCTTTCAGCAGGTCCGGCGTGACCGTTTCTTCCAACTTCCGCACCAGCGGTGCGTTGTCCGCCAGTGATTCCGCAAAGATCGTGCGAATCGACTTCTTGATCCGGAACAAGTCCTGTTCGCGCATCGTCGTGTACATGGTGCGGAGTTGGTCGTCGTATTGCGGTCCGAGGAAGGCGAGCGGTGCGATCAACGCTCCGGTGCTAATCCCCGTGACCACGTCGAATTGCGGCCGTTGCCCGGTTTGCGTCCACCCGACGAGCACCCCTGCCGAGTATGCCCCGTAAGCCCCGCCCCCGGACAGCACCAACACCGACCGCTTCGCACACGCCACCGGCGGCCGTTGTTCCTGGCGAATCCGCTCCGCCACTTGGTACAACTTGCGACCGTCCAAAAGTTGGTGGGCGTCCGCTTCCGCCGCCGCGTCCACAATGTCCACGGGGTTGAACC
>JANLRE010000485.1:0-1159 GCA_031368205.1 Fimbriiglobus sp.
CGCGCGAGTGAATGGGTGCTTGCGGATACCAGTTCCCGAACCGGCTGGCGGCCGCTGCGGTGGTCCGATTTGACGATGGACTTCGTCGGCATCGCGGTCGATCAATCCATCTTGGTCACACGTGAAGACGATTGGAAAGCCACTGACATCGCACTGTCAGCGATTGCGGGACCGATGGCGTTACCAACCGAGAAGCCGATTTCGCAGACCCTCGTTGATCTCAACGCCTTGACACTTGATGAAGTGATGTCGATGTTCGGAAACGAGCAGCCGGTTGTTGCCGGGGTTTTAGCACGTGTCACAGAAATTGCTGCGCGTCCCGCGATGAGTCGCACGTTGCGGAAGCTCGACACCCCCGATACCGTCGTGCTGAATTACACCGGAATGCCAAAGGCGGCCAAGGGGAATCAGAAGCGTGAGTCGAACACTCAGGGTGCGACACGGGGCGTGATTCAGTTAACGCGGGAACCGAACGGCGAATACTCCACCGAGGTGACGGGGTTAAAAGAGTCGATTGCCTACACAGTTCGTGCGAAAGACTACCGCACAGAATCGCAACAAATTATCCTTGTGCCGCCGCCGATGTTGACCCGCTTGGCACGGGTGGAATCCCAGCCTGCGTACTTGTTCCACCCCACGCCGTCGGATGCGGTCGGTGTCATCCGGGAGTCACTGGGCGGGGTTCTGGGTGGTATGGCGTTTTCGCCAAATCTGCGTGACGAACAACTCGGTGTGCTGCGTTGGCAGGTTTTGAAATCCCAGCGCCAAGTGCTCCCGACCAAGGATTTTTCCCTCACCGGCGACCGCTCGATTTGCACCGTCCCCAGCGGGACGGAACTCGCACTGACGGGGACTGCGGACAAGAAACTGACGCGAGTGATCCTCACGCCCAAAGTTGGCAAACTCCCCGGTGCGGTGGACGCGGCAAGCAGCGTCACACGCACAGTTGATGGCGACCAGTTTGCGATTCAGTTCGTGGGCGACGACCGCATCGTTGGCGATGTTGAATTTGACTTGACACTGGTGGACGAAGACGGGGTGCAATCCAAGCGACCGATTTTGATCCAGGTGATGGACGACAAACCACCACAAGTCGAAATAGCCGTTGATGTGCTGCGAAAAGTTGGCAATGCCTACATCTGCACCACGAGAGCGCGGG
>JANLRE010000496.1:0-3495 GCA_031368205.1 Fimbriiglobus sp.
GTCTTGGGGACATTTTTGACATCGTCAACCGAGACCGTGATTTGGCTGATTTGTAACCGCTCGATCGTGTACCCGCTGGATTTAATCGTAATCAACTCCTCGCCGAACCGGGCGCGATCCGTGGTGAACGGGATGAACAACACTTTGCTGAAGTCCGCGTTCGTGCTCGAATCGCTACCGCCAGTGGCCAGGGCTTTATCCTCACTGACCCCGATCACGGTGAACGCAATCTGGTCACCGAGGCCGTCCACGTTGACGGTGCGGCCAATGGGATCGAGTGCCGGGAACAGCACCTCTGCCGCGGCGGCACCGATCACGGCGACGTTATCCATCCTCGCATCGTCAACCCGTTCGATGGCACGGCCACGCAGCAAGACAATGTTGTTATGCACGAAGAAATCGGGCATCACGCCCACCAGACGAGCGTCAACTTTTCGGTCCCGGTTCCGGATCGTTTTGCGGTAGTCCCGCATGGGCGTGGCGGACACCACGGTGGGGATGGTGCCGCGAATTCGGTTCAGGTCCGCGTAAGTAATCCCGAACGCCGTCAGGTCGGTCCCTTTCGTCCCGCCCGCCCCACTCGAATCTTCAGAGGGTTTGACGCTTTTCAACAGAATCGTGTTAACGCCGAGGTCTTCAAGTTGCTTCAACGCTTGGTACCGTGCCGCCTCCCCCACGGCCAACATGATGATGACGGACGCCACGCCCAGAATGATCCCGAGCGCCGTCAACGCGGACCGCAATCGGTGCGCGGAGAGTCCCCGCAAACCGAGTTGTAACGCATGACGCAGGCGGAGTGAAAACATCCCAGGAGACTCACTGTTTCGCGGCAGGTTCGGCGGGCTTCGCGTCGGGTTGTTTGGCTCCGCCTTGGGGTCGTGTGGCTTTCAATTCCGTCGCCGCCCGCACACGGGCGTCCAGTGCCACTTCTTCACCGGGTTCAAGACCCGTCAGGACTTGAATGAACTGCTCGTTACTGTCGCCGAGCGTCACTTCCCGGCGTTCGATGCCGCTCGACGTGACCACGTAACAAATCGAACTGCTGTCGTACTCCGCAACGGCTTGCACGGGGACCGAAATCGCGTCTTGGATGGTGTTAATGAGGATCTTCACTTCGGCCGTCATACCGGGTTTCAGACCCGCGTCCTTCGGGAGGTCGTCGATCGAGACTTCGGTTTCGTACTGCTTCACGCCGCCGCCGCGCCAGCCGTCGGATTGGGGTAATGTGCCAATCTTCATGACTTTGCCGTTCAACACTTGGTTGGGCAAGGCGTCGATTTGCATGGTCGCCGTGTTGTCCGTTTTCACTTTCTTGACGATCGACTCGTGGACCTTCATTTTCACGCGCATCTTCGACAAGTCCGGTAGCGTGAAGATGGGTTGTCGGTAATAGAGTTGGCCACCGGGCCGAATTCGGGCGGATTCATCCCAATACCGCGCGTTGTAATAGACCACGATCCCCGCCGAGGGGGCTTTGATGACGCACTGCTCAATCTGCTTGCGGACCCTGGCGAGTTGTTTCTTTTCGATCTCATCGGTTCGCTTCGCCGTTTTCAGGTCGTCTTCGACCTTGCGCACCGCAGTGGCCTGGGTCTCTTTGGTCCGTTCGAGTTCAATCTTGGCTTCTTCCGCTTTGGACTTCAGTTCCGTTTCACTCTTCAGGCGGGTGAATTTCGTCATGACGAAGAGATCGGCTTCCGCACTCGATACGGTCAGTTTGCGTTGTTGGACGTTAAGTTCTTTCGTGCGGACCTGATCGAGTTGCGCGAACCCTTTTTTGACCATACCGCGTGTGAACTCCAATTCATCTTGGGCTTCTTTTAGCCCGATTTCTGCGAGTTCGAGCGCCCCTTTCATCTTGTCGTGGTCACGGGTGTAGTTACCCTTCGGGTCTCTGAACGAGTCAAATTCGATCTCTGCCAATTTCATGGCGAGTTCGGCCTTGGAGATTTCACTTTTTTCTTTGTTCTTGGCTAGTGACAGTTCGCTCGTGCTGTTGTTCACTTTGCTCACGGCCGTTTCACAGCGGATCTCCTGGTCGGAGATCAGTTTCGTGAGGGCATCAGTATCAATCTTGGCGACTTCACCATCCTTCTCAACGCGCGTGCCTTCGGCGACGATCGAGACCAGCTTTCCACCGCCTTCCAACTCACAGTTCACTTGGACCGGGTTGATGCTCTCCAGTTCGCCCCGGTCCGTGACGGTGATCTTGAGTTCGCCCCGGACGACGGTCGCCGTGAGTGGGTTTTTCCCGGTGGGATCGCCGCCGATCCAGCGTTGCCCGATCCACAGCACGCCGACGGCCGCCGCAATGATTGCGGCAATTTTGAGGATGCGTTTCAACCAGTGCCGCCGGGGCTGGCTACGGCTTGGCTTGGGGAGCAAGGGGGATGACACTACGGTTAGTGCCACTTCCGGAAGGGTTGGCACCGACGCCTGCTTGGGTGTCGGTTCGAGAATCGGCCGCGTTGGGGCGGTCAGAAGTTTGGGGGCTGGCATTGCTCGGGAACCCTCGGGCATCAAGTTGCAACGACTCTAAGTTTAACAGAAGTCGGATGCGTTGTTGCTCATATCTGACAAAACTTCCGGCCAGTTGGTCGCGGGCGGCGAGGAGTTGGTCGAGCGCGCGGAGGGTCCGGAGGGTCGCATCCCCCGCATTCTCATTCTTTCCTTGGTTCGGCGCGATCAGCTGTAACTTTTCATTTTCGAGCTGTCGTGCTGCGGTGATCAACGATTGCCGGGCGTTTTCAAAACTGAACCGTTGCAACTGCAACGACCGAATGTCGGAGCGGATTTGTTGCTCAATCTGGTCCGAGAGCTGCATGTAGTTGCGCCGCGAACGTTGGTACGCAATCAGGCTGGCACGGTATTGGTTCCGCTCCGCGAGGCGGTTCAACGGGCTATCAAATTGAACCCCGACGCTGAACCGGCTGGCGTCGTTCGAGAACGCGAGCGGATTCTTGGTGTTCGGGTCGCTAATCATATTGGCGTTCGCAATAATGTTGAAATCGGCTTGCAACTGGTTCGCCGCGATGGTGACTTTGCGCCACGAATCGGTGACCTGGGCGAGGCGATTCTGCAGGTCGAGCCGGTTCTCTTTCGCTGCCGCAACAGCGGCGACTTCTTCGACTTCAACCTCGGGCAAGTGGATCAGATAAATCCGCGACTGGGTTTGGGCGGCAATCGCGGTATCGACGATGCCGTTGAGTTTGGTCGTTTCCGCCGTGAGCGTCTTCCAAGCGGCTTCCCGGGTCGCTTCGGTGAGGCTGTCTTTCTGTTGCGTCAGTCGGGTTTTCAATTCGGCCAGCAGCTTGCGTTGCGGTCCCATCGCCTCGGCTTGCTGAACGAAAGCGGCCAAGGTGCGCTCCTTTTGCTCGGCATCATCCGTCGTTTTCGTGGGCCGATCGAGATCGGCTTTCCACTTCTTCAAGTCGGCGTCCGCCATCGCAAGTGCCGGTTCGACTTTGCCAGACAGTTCGAGCAACTGAGTGTAGT
>JANLRE010000502.1:0-1107 GCA_031368205.1 Fimbriiglobus sp.
GTCTTGGGCGGATGGAAAGCGCAGGCTTGCGGGTGCCGCCGTGGTTTGTCGTGACCGTCGATGCGGATCATCGTCTGTTCACGGTGGGGCTACGTTCGGACGCGGCGTTCGTGAATGAGGTGCTGGCCGCGTACCACCAACTCGGGGCCGGGTTGGTCGCGGTGCGGTCGTCGGCCACGGCGGAGGACGGGGCGGAGGCCAGCTTCGCCGGGCAGCAAGAAACGCGGCTGGGCGTGGTGGGTGACGACGCGGTGTTGGCGGCGGTTGAATCGTGCTGGAAGTCGTTGCACACGGACCGGGCGGTCGCGTACCGCCGGCAAAAAGGGATCGACGAAACCGGCTTGGCGATGGCGGTTGTTGTGCAAAAAATGGTCCTGGCGGATGTCGCCGGGGTGCTGTTTACCCGCGACCCGCAAGACCCGACCGGCACGCGGATGAGCATCGAGGCATCGTGGGGCTTGGGCGAAGCGGTCGTGTCCGGGAAGGTCACCCCCGATCGGTTTCAGGTGACCTTCGACACCGGCGCGGTCGTGTCCAAACAAGCCGGTGACAAGACGCTCAAGATGACCGTGACTGGTGAAGAAGCGGTTGCGGAATCGCAACGACGCGAACTGTGCCTGACTGACAACGAGCTGTCACAACTTGCCGAACTCGGTCGCCAAGTCGAGCAGTTTTATGGCGACCCGCGTGACATCGAATGGGCGTTACACGACGGCCAATTCCACTTGTTGCAAGCCCGCCCGATTACAACGAGTACCGCAACCGAGCGCGAAACCGTGCGTATGGCCGTCATCGCCAAGCTGCAAGCCATCGCCGATCCGCGTGGCACGGTTTGGGTGCGGTACAACCTCAGCGAAGTCTTGCCCGAACCGTTGCCAATGACATGGGGCGTCGTGCAACGGTTGATCGGCGCCGACGGCGGGTTCGGCGCAATGAACCGCGATCTGGGGGCGAGTCCCGACCCGACGCTTGGTTCCGAATCGGCGTTCGATCTCATCGCGGGCCGCCCGATGTGTAACCTGTCGCGGATGCCCCGAATGCAATTCCCGCATCCGCCCATCGAGTACCCGTTCGACAAACTGAAGGCCAACCCGCGCCTCGCACTCG
>JANLRE010000543.1:0-1621 GCA_031368205.1 Fimbriiglobus sp.
AGACGCGACCCCAGGCTAATGGCTGAAATCCCTTCGGGATAAAGAACAACCCGAAGCACCCCGAAGCATCCCGGAGGGATGCCAGCGATTCGCTGGGGGTTGAGCGCAGTGACACCCCCAGGTTCGTATCCGGCGGGGCGCCAGCGATTCGCTGGGGGTTGAGTGGAGCGACACCCCAGGTTCGTATTTTTTAGATCTCGTTGGCGACTTGGGTTTCTTGTCGTGGTGCTGTCGGGCAATATTGCACATCGTTTTCTCAACTACCTTAAAACGCACGAAGTCTGCGGGTATTACGCCCGCAGACTTCGTGCGTTTGTTTGTTCCGCGCCCATCAGGGTGAGGTCAGTTGAAACTGGTGATCGGCTAGCCCCCCGGCTGGTACGTCCAATTGCAACGTGCTGCTGCTGTTGTACCGGGTCGGGATCGTCGGCCCGGTCAGGGCCTTCTTTTTATCGCCACCGGCGTCGGCGTCCCGGTCTTCGCCCGGCGTGTGGGCGGTGTAAAGGTAGATGCGAATCTGATGTTTGCCGACGACGGCCCCCGTCGTGTTCGGGTCGAGTTGGGATTTCAACGTGAACCGCCCCTCCTTGTCCGTGACCGCCATCGACCCGGTCCCCGGATCAACGCCTGCCGACGGTGGGAGCGGCTGAAACTCGACCGAAGCTCCTTCGACAGGTTTCCCGTTCAGTGTGACTTTGCCCGCGACCGGCGCGAAGGTGTACTTCGATTCACCACAACCGATGACGCCGAAGAGTGACGGTACGAAGACCGCGAACGCCATGAACTTGCGCATGAGGAATCTCCGGTGGGTTAGTCCAATTGGGCGACTTCACCACCCGAGATGGTGGCGACGCTGACCCACAGATTGATGTCGATACTCTGGCGGATGAACCGGACCGATCCGTCACCCATTGCCGCGTTCATGCCGCCGGTGTGGAACGATCCCCACCCGCGCTTGCACGGGTTGCTATCGCCTTGGGCGACGCACCTGTCGTAGTCGGCCAATAAGGTTCGGGTTTGCGGCACGGCCGACGATTGGTTGTACGACGTGTAGGTGTACGCCCAGAAGGAGGTGCGAGCGGGTGTCGTCCGGGTGGCGTATTCGGAAAGCATCACGGTGTTCGAGGTGCCGTCGGTCACGGAAGCGAAGGTCTCGGCGGACAGCCCGTAGAGTTTCGACGTGCCGTGAATCATGCCGCGTTGTTCCCGTGGCAAATTCCGACCGCTTTCGGGATCGTCGAACCACCAGCTCTGACCCGTCGGCCCGTACCCGCGCCCGGACATCGCCCGGTACGAGGAAGTCATCCAATTCCCACCCGTCAAAGGGCCACTTTCGGGTCGCACGAGTTTGCCCGCGTTGATGTCGGAGGGGCAGTTGTAAGTCTTGACAACGGACTGCCGAAACGCGGTCTGGGCCGTGTTCTCGTTCAGCAACGTCTGGTTGTAAAGCTTGAGCAGGTTTTGTTGTTCGATGTACGGCAAGATCTCGATGGCCCAGTTGGTGCCGCTTTGCGTGCCACAGCATTGGCCGTCCGTCACGCCGCCGACGGGGAACTTTCCAACGGCGTCGTGGTGGTTGTGGACGCCGAGAGCCATCTGCTTGAGGTTGTTGGAACACTGC
>JANLRE010000545.1:0-3602 GCA_031368205.1 Fimbriiglobus sp.
CGACGCGACCCCAAGGTACGACGGCTGGCCACGGAGTTTGCGTGTCAGTGGCTGCACATTCGCGGCTTCGAGGAGATGAACGAGAAGAGCGAACGGCACTTCCCGACCTTCACCGGGTTGCGCGGTGCGATGTCGGAAGAATCGGTGCTGTTTTTCACCGACCTATTCCAACACGATCGGACCGTCCTCAACTTACTCAACGCGGATTACACTTACTTGAATGAACCGCTGGCCAAGCACTACGGCATCCCCGGCGTCAGTGGCGACCAATGGCGGCGCGTCGAAGGCGTGCAAAAGTACGGTCGCGGTGGAATTTTGGGGCTGTCCACAACGTTGGCCACGCAATCCGGTGCGTCGCGCACCAGCCCGATTTTGCGTGGCAACTGGGTCTCCGAAGTGCTGCTCGGCGAGAAGCTCCCACGCCCCCCGAAAGGCGTGCCGCAACTGCCCGAAGACGAAGCGATGACCGTGGGGCTAACCGTGCGACAACTCGTGGAAAAGCACACGACCGATGCCAAGTGTGCCGTGTGCCACAAACGCATTGACGCCTACGGGTTCGCCCTCGAAGGGTTCGATGCGATCGGTCGCCAGCGCGAAAAAGACCTCGGCAACCGCCCGATCGACACCCACGCCAAGACCGTTGACGGCGCCGAGTTCGACGGCATTGATGGGCTTCGCAACTACCTACTAACCAAACGCAAAGACGCGATCGTGCGGCAGTTCTGCAAGAAGCTGCTAGGCTACGCCCTCGGGCGGTCCGCACAACTTTCGGACGAACCGCTTCTCGATGATCTCCAAACCTCGTTGGCCAAAAACGGCTACCGGGTCGATGTCACCCTGGAAGCCATCGTCCGCAGTAAACAGTTCCGCGAAATTCGCGGACGCGATCACGAGTAGCGATCCGAACTAAAGCGTTTCACCACAGAGGCACAGAGACACAGAGAAGATAAAATCACTTGTTTTGGATTTCTCTGTGTCTTTGTGCCTCTGTGGTGAAACGTCTTCATTCTTTTTCAGGGAATCGAAATGAGTACGCATCATCTGTCTCGTCGAACGATGTTACGCGGTCTGGGTGTCAGCATGGCGTTGCCGTGGCTGGAATCGAAGGCGGTGTGGGGCGACGAACCGTCGGGTGCGAACCGTGCGAGCGAACCGCCGGTGCGGTTGGCGGTGCTGTTCTCGGGCAACGGGTTTCACAGCAAGGAGTGGTGTGCGAAGGGCGAAGGCAAGGCGATGGAGTTCGGCAAAGTTCTGGCACCGTTGCACGAGTTCCGCGAGCGGACCACGTTCATTAGCGGGCTGTTCAATTCGGAAGCGATGAAAGGCAACATTCACAGTTCGCAGACCGGCAACCTGCTCTCCGGCGCCCCACTAATGTCCGGCGGCGAGATTCGGTCCGGGACGAGCTTCGATCAACTGATTGCGGAGAAAGTCGGCAAATCGACCAAGGTGTCCAGTCTCGTGCTGGCCTGCGAAGCGGCGAACCCGTCGGTTCACAAGAACTACTCGATGTTGTACAGCTCGCACATCTCGTGGAGTTCGCCGACCACGCCGACGCCGTTGGAATTGTACCCGGCACTGGCCTTCGATCGGCTGTTCAAGGACGAAGTGCAACGCCAAGACAAAAGCGTGTTGGACGCCGTCCTCACGGACGCGAACGACTTCCGCAAGCAACTGAGCAGCGCCGATCAACGCAAGCTGGACGAGTACCTTGATTCGGTTCGTGACGTGGAACAACGGATCGAGCAGTCCGGGAAAAAGGGCCAACTGCAAGGCTGGCGGCCCACGCTCGCCAAGCCGAACGTCCCGCGACCCAAGGACGGCATCCCGCAAAACATCGCCGAACACATGCGGCTGATGAGCGACATCGTCGTGTTGGCGTTTCAGACCGATACCACCCGCGTTTGCACGCTGAAGCTGAACAACGACCACTCGTCACTACGCTTCCCGCACCTGGGCGTGGATTACATGATCCACCACTTGTTGTCCCACTCCGACACTCCGGACTGGCTCAAGGTCAACCAGTTCTTCATCGAACAGATGGCGTACATCGCCAAGAAATTGGACGGCATTCAAGAAGGCGAACGCACCGCCCTCGATAACACGATGCTGTTGTTTCTGTCGAGCATGATGACCGGCAACCACAACAACGATCAGTTGCCAGTCGTGTTGGTGGGCGGCGGGGGTGGTCGGATTGCAGGCGGACGGGTGTTGAACTATCGGGAGAAACCCAACCGCCAGATGTGCCGCCTATACCTGTCGATGATGGACAAAATGGGCGTCCGCCCCGGCAAGTTCGGTGACGGCAATGAACCGCTCGGGGAACTGTAATCGCAAAACAGAACAACCGGGGATCGGTCCCCGGTTGTTCTGTTTATTTCAATCACTATTTTATTCGTCGTCCGTCGGTTTACACGGCGGCCGACAGTACAGGCTTTTCAGGTGAAGAACTTTCAATGCGGTGCAAAAGTAAATGGAGACATCCATCCATAAACTCATCCGCGCAATATAGAACCGATCGTAGGCCACTTTGTTGCGGACCGATCGCAAGTTGGTATCTGCTGGTAGGTGGATTTGGGCAAAGCCGGTAATCCCTGGCTTGATGACGTGGCGAAAATCGTAACTCGGGATGGATCGTCGTAGTTGGGCCACAATCTCCGGGCGCTCCGGGCGGGGGCCAATCAACGCCATATCACCCTTCAACACGTTCCAAAGTTGCGGCAATTCATCAATGTGCAATTTCCGGAAAATCTTGCCCAGTGGCGTGATACGAGGATCACCCGGAATCGACCATCGAGGTCCGGTCAGACTTTCGCAATCCAAGTACATTGTGCGGATTTTGTAAATCGTGAAGACTCGGCCGGCACGACCAACCCGCTGTTGTCGGTAGATAGTGGGGCCGCTCGACACGATCTTGGTTGCTAGCATTGCTAACAAAATGAAAGGAACCGCAACCACAAACATCGCAAGAGCAATTGGGTATTCAGCAAGATTTTTGATTGCTGCGCCGCGCCGAACATCTGCGGGTACCGCAAACGTTGTGGGTGTCGGGGGTTGGGGTGGGCGAAGGCTCACATGGGGCCTCGGGGCAATCCGTTGTCGCGTCGTCATTGGGGGGAAACTGGCGCTCATCCTTGTCAAAATCCTCATCGACGAAATTGGGTGATCCGACCGAAACGTCCGAGTTTCAGGATGGGGGAACACCCTCGACTACCGGCCGGCTAAAAGTTCAGAATATTGAACGAACGCAGCAGAGACAAACTGGCGAATGGCCACTGTATCTTCTACCGATTTTTCAGATTCTCCGTCTCCAAGTGAGGTCACAATATAAATTTTCGCCAGATCCACAACCCGAAGGTAAGAAAATCTCGGTCGCTCCGGTGCTTCCCACACCCCGTCGGTTGACCACGACCATCTTACGCGGTGCCGGTCTGTTCGCGTTGCCGTTTTTTTCTCAAATTCAGCCACGTAGTAGCTGACTTTCCCAATTCCGGGAACACTCAAACTTTCCCGAACTGGCGCCTTAAGTGTTTTATAGCCGCTACCGGGATAGCAAACGTCCGGGGTGTGTGTTGCTACGGAACCCGGAGTACCAGTTATGA
>JANLRE010000558.1:0-10474 GCA_031368205.1 Fimbriiglobus sp.
CCGACAGTGCATCTGTCGGTGCCCTCGCAAAGCCTCGACCGCGACCTACAAATCATTGAACTATGGCGATCACTTTCCAAATTCTGCACCGCGACGGCGCCGCGAGAACGGGGTTGCTCTCGACGCCGCACGGACCTGTGACCACGCCGATTTTCATGCCGGTCGGGACGCAAGCCACGGTCAAGGGGTTGACGCCGGACCAAATTGCGGGCACGGGTGCGCGGATCATTTTGGGCAACACGTACCACCTGACGTTACGGCCCGGTGACGAGTTGGTTGCGGAACTTGGTGGCTTGCACAAGTTCATGAATTGGACCGGGCCGATCCTGACCGACTCGGGCGGGTACCAAGTCTTTAGCCTTGCCGAGCAACGCAAGATCACGGACCACGGCGCCAAGTTTCGGTCCCATATTGATGGTTCTCTTCTGGAACTCACGCCGGAAAAGGCGGTCGAGATTCAGCAAAATCTCGGCTCCGATATTGCGATGGTCCTCGACGAATGCCCGTCGGGGGACGCACCACCGGACATCATGCAAGCTGCCGTGCGGCGGTCGTTGTTGTGGGCAGAGCGGTGCCAGAAACACCACACCCGCCCAGATCAATCGCTGTTTGCGATCGTCCAGGGTGGCACCGACATCGCCATGCGCGAAGCGTGTGCGAAGGAACTCGTGGCGATGGACTTTCCCGGCTACGCCCTCGGGGGCTTTAGCGTCGGGGAAAGTCCCACATCCATGCACGCCGCGTTGCCGGACTGTGCATCGTTTCTGCCGGAGAACAAGCCCCGGTATCTGATGGGCGTGGGCCGTCCGGAAGACTTGCTCGTCGGGGTCGCGGCGGGGATCGACCTGTTCGATTGTGTGATGCCGACCCGCAGCGGTCGGAACGCGCTGGCGTTTACGGACGAAGGCCAACTCCGAATGCGAAACGCCTGCCACCGGCGAGATCCCGCCCCGTTGTCGTCCACTTGCCACTGTTACACGTGCACAAACTTTAGCCGGGCGTACCTGCACCACCTGTTTTCGGCGAACGAGATGCTCGGGCCGACGCTGCTGAGCCTGCACAACGTTGCGTACTATTTGCAACTGATGGCGGACGCCCGAACCGCGATCGCCGAAGGCCGGTTTGCCGCCTTTCAGGACGGGTGCCTTGCCCGTTGGAAACCAGCGCTCTAGCATGACGGTTCCGAATTTGCCGAACCTGCCGAGCCGCGAGGCGTCATGCTCGCGGCTCGTAGCGATGGGATACTCAATGTCGTCGTTTGCACTGATTGCTCAAGACCCCGCCCCGAAGGCCGACCCCGCCCAAGCGCCGGGCGGCTTCTTCGGCGGACCGCTGTTCATGCCGGTGATGATCGGCATGATGGTGATCTTTTACCTCGTCGTGATTTTGCCGCAATCCCGTCGCACGAAACGGGAACAATCCCAACTGATGAACAGCCTAAAACCGGGCACCAAAGTCATCACCGCGTCCGGGATTGTGGCCATCATCGTGAAGGCTAAAGACGGCGAAGACGAACTCACCGTGAAGTCGGAAGACACCAAACTCCGCATCCTGCGCAGTTCAATCGTTCGGGTTCTGGGTTCGGAAGAAGTCGCGGAAACCAAGTAATCTGACTAACATCCTGCGGATTATCGTCCGTGGGCTTACTAAACTTTGACCCTCACATGACGTGGGGTGTTCGGGTCGATTCACTGAAGGCGAGCCATGCGTCGTAACTTTTTACTCGGGCTTCTGGTCTGCATGATCCCGGCCACGTTAGCTGGCGCGCGCGTCGGGTGGGCGTTCCTGAACGAGTCGAAGGGCCAAGCGGGCTTTCGACGCGGGATCGACCTCGCCGGTGGGACCATCCTGGTCTACGAAGTGAACGTCGAGCGTTCGCTGAAGGGCAAGAAGGGCGAAGACGGTCAACAAGCGACCGGGTTGTCGTCCGACGAGATCAAGAAGCTGGCGGAAAACCTGAAACGCCGGATCGACCCCGCCGACTTACGCAACGTCATCGTGCGGCCAGTCGGCAGTACGCGGATCGAAATTATCCTGCCACGGGCTGGCTCCACGAGCGGCGAAAAAGAAGGCAACACGGAAGACTTCGTACAAGAAGTGAAGGGACTCGTCCGCCAAGTGGGCGTGCTGGAGTTCCGCATCGTGGCCAACACCACCGACGACCGCGAGGGGATTGACGAAGCCCGCCGCACCCTCGAAAAGGCCGCGACCGACCCGAAGACGAAAGCCGAACTCGAAGAACTCGCCAAGCGCGGGCTGCCGCCGACCCCGCCGCAAGGCACGTACAAAGTCAAGTTCGACGGCCGCGACGAAGTGGACACCACCTACGAATGGGTGGAACTGGGCCGCGAAGAACGGGACACTTACGGCCTCAGCAACGCCTATTCGGCTGAAGCCCCGGCCCCTCGGCGCGGTAGCAAGCAAACCCCGCCGTGGTACTTCAAGCAATTCGCCGATGTCCGATCCGCAAATGGTAACGCGATGGCCAAGGCCGGGGTGCTGGTCTCGCTCAGCAACGATCTTTTCTTCACCCGCGAAGACAGCCGCAGCGTGGTGCCGAAGGACGAGAAAGACAAGAAGATCGAATACTTCGTCCTCACGCGCATTTCGGCGTCCGACGCCATGCGGGTGGACCGCGATTGCGGCATGACGGCCAGTTCGGCGAGTCGCGGCTTGGACCCGGCGGTGGGGTTTGCATTCAACGCCACGGGTGCGAGCCGGTTCGGGAAAATTTCCGAGCGGAACCGCAAGTCCGAGAACGGCTTCAAGCGGCAACTCGCCATCATCATGGACGAGAAGATCGTCTCTGCGCCGTCGCTGGACACGGTGATTACGAACTCCGGGCAGATCAGCGGATCGAGCTTCGACCAAGGGGCCGTGAACCGGCTCGTGTACATCCTGCGGTCCGGTGCCCTGAACGCCGAACTGAAGCCCGACCCCGTGAGCGAAAACAGCGTCGGGCCGACCCTGGGGCAAGACACGATCCGTAAAGGGTTGATGGCGGTGATCGTCTCGTTTGCGGCCGTGTTAGCCTTCATGGTGGTCTACTACCGTTTCGCCGGTGTCGTGGCCTGTATTGCCCTGACTCTGAACCTACTGCTGACCATCGGCTTTATGGTGGCTGTCAATGCCGCGTTCACGTTGCCAGGGCTGGCCGGGATTGTGCTGATGCTCGGGATGGCGGTCGATGCGAACGTGCTGATCTACGAACGCATCCGGGAAGAGCGCGAGAAAGGGGCCAACCTCGCCACGTCCATCCGGCTGGGTTACGACCGAGCCTTTGCGACGATTATCGACACGCACCTGACCAGCATCTTCACCTGTATCGTGCTGTATGCGTTCGGCAACGACAACCTGAAAGGCTTCAGCGTGAGCTTGACGGTGGGCCTGATTATCAGCCTGTTCACCGCCCTGTACGTGACGCGGTTGATGTTCGACTTCTGGCTGAGCCGCCGCTGGATTAGCGAACTGCGGATGATGAAACTGTTCGCCCGCCCGAACTTCGACTTCATGCGAATCCGCAAAGCGATGTTCACCTTCACCGCAGTTACCACGGTCCTCGGCCTCGTGCTGTTCTTGTACCGCGGCGAAACAGCGTTAAACGTGGACTTCACCAAGGGCACGGCCTACGGTGGTCGGCTGGCGGAAAATGAAGAACGTGCCCTGAGCGACACGGATAACAAGAAGGGCTTCCTCAGCTTGCTCGGCGAAGACGCCCAGAAGGAACGGCTGAGGGTGAAGGACGCCGTGTGGATTAAAGCGGACAAAGAGAACACCGAAGCCGGGCCGCGTGGCAGTGCGGAATACGTCTATGAAATCATCTACAGCGACGACAGCAAAGCCGTCATCACCTTTGTGAACAAGCCCGAAGGCAGCGACGATGCGGCGCAAAAAGCGGACGTGATTGCCCGCGCCTCCAAGCTACCAGGGCTGTCCGTGGAGCAAGTCTTCATCGGCGGCGAGAGCTACGGCAGCGGGAAGTCGCGGTCGTTCACGATTCGCACCACGGAACGCGAACCGGAACTCGTGCAAATCATGCTCGACCGGCTCCTGCGCGGCGACAGCAACACGCCGCTGTTGGCCAGCACCAAAGTCATGGACACCAAGATCGACGGGCCGTCGGCGATCTTGACGCTCGATCGCCCGGCATCCCCGCGCTACCTCGGTGGGTTCATCGAACGGGAACTGAAGCTGATCGGTCGATGGCCGCTGGTCGGCGGGGCGTCGGGGCTGCAAGTCGCGGGCGTTGCGACCGAAGGGGATGTCGCAGCATCGACGCAAGAAGGCACGACCGGCCAGTACGCGAAGATCCGCGTCAGCGTTTCGACGAACCCCGAGTTCCAAGCGCTCCGCGACGCATTTGACACGAAGAAGCCGATCGCGGGTGACAAGAAAGCGACCAATGAAGCCGCCGCATTCGACGGCGCCCTGAAGCGGGCCAAAGATGCTTTCGCCGCCCGCCCGATCCCGGACCGCCTCGAAACCTTTGACCCCGCCTTGGCCGCCGACACCCGCAACAAAGCGCTCTACGCGATTGTGGCCAGTTGGCTGGCGATCCTGGCCTACCTCTGGTTCCGCTTCGGCAACTGGACGTTCGGCCTCGCGGCGGTCATCTGCCTGATTCACGACCTCTGCTTCACCCTCGGCGCGATCGCGGTCTGCCACTACCTGTACGACAACCCGTTCGGGCACCTGCTGCAACTGCACGACTTCAAGATCGACCTCGCCGCCGTCGCCGCCCTGCTCACGCTGGTCGGGTACTCCGTCAACGACACGATCGTCGTGTTCGACCGCATCCGGGAAGTTCGCGGCAAGAACCCACTGCTGACGCCGCAAATCATCAACGACAGCGTCAACCAAACCCTCAGCCGGACCGTGCTGGCCAGCCTGACCGTGTTCCTAGTGGTCGCCGTGCTGTACCTGTTCGGCGGCGAAGGCGTCCACCTGTTCTCCTTCGTGATGGTCATCGGCGTGATCGTCGGGACGTACTCGTCGATCTACATCGCCAGCCCACTGCTCCTGATCTTCGGCGAAGGCAAACCCAAAGTGGACCACCGGACGCCAAGTAAGCAAGCCGTGAAGGCAGGGGCGTAATGCTTTCCCGGCGAGCGTCGATGCGTGAGCGCGACGTATTTTCGGAACGTCTCTCCGAAAAACACGTGGTGTAGAATAAAATTGACGTGTCTTGACGCTGAACGTGATCCACGGGAATTTACAAATGTCTACGACCATTACCGACGCGGCATTAGCCGCTCGATTGGCAGCTTCTGCAACGCCACAAGAACTTCTCGACCCTGATGGACGGATGTTGGGGCGATACATTCCCGCAATCTCCAACATGACGTTTCCAGAAACCGGACTGACTGATGAGGAATTGCAACGCCGACTGGCGGACCCGAACGGATGGGTGACGGCAGAACAAGTGAAAGCGAAGTTGAACGAGTTACGAGGCTCGAATTCATGTATTCCGTAATTTGGAAGACAGCGGCTCTCGATCACCTTGCTGACCTTTACGTAACGGCATCCACCGAGGATCGGTCCCATCTGTCGAGTGGTGTCGAGAGTTTCAACAGACAACTCGAACAAGACCCGACAAGTGTCGGCGAATCCCGTACCGGTGGCCTCCGGATCGCGTTTCTTCCGCTGCTAGTTGCGACATTTCAGGTCAATGAAACCACCCGAGTTGTTCGCGTTCTCGCAGTGACACGTTACGGGCATTAAACCCCGCAAGTCACATCGCTGTTTTAACTCGACAGATGCCAGTTTCAAATACGGCACACTATCCTCAAGCTTATAATTTGTATCTGTCGATTGCCTCGCATGATTGAGGTGGGTTATGGTCCGGCGTACTCTGCTGTGCGTTCTCGCCCTTTTGGTGTCGGGCACCTCTGCCGTTCGTGCTGACGATCCCGTCTTCAATGATCGCAAGATGTCCGAATGGGTGACGATGCTGAAGGAAGACCCGCAGCCACGCAAACGCCGCGCGGCAATTGTGGCGTTGGGGCAAATTGCCATCGCAAACCGAGATGCCACGGCACCGGCATTGATTGCGGTCGGTAAAGCACTGCAAGTCGATGCAAACGCCGCCGTGCGCGAACAAGCGGCGACGGTGATCGGGCAACAGAAGACGGACGACGCGGCCGTCGTGTTGAACGACCTGGCGATAGCGATGCGAATGGAGAAGGACGTTAACGTGCGCCGGGAAGTGGCCATCGTGTTGGGCCGATTTGGCAAGCTCGCCAAGGTAGCCGTCACGCCTCTGATCGCAGCCTTGAAGGACGCGGACCCACAAGTGAAAACTGCCGCCGCTGACGCCTTGGGACGCATCGGACCGGAGGCCAAAGATGCGGCACCGGCGCTGTTAACTCTGATTATCGAAAAAGACAAAGCCATTCGCCAAGCCGCAATTTTCGCCTTAGGCCGCATCAGCCCTGAGGACAAAACGACACCGTCGCTGGCACTTGTACAGGTTCTGAAATCGGAAAAAGACGTTGAACTACGGCGTGAAGCGGTGGTCTCACTCGGGTATTTGGGCGAAACCAAGTCGGAAGTTCTGACCGCACTCGTGGCCGAATTAGCCGATTTGGATCCGGAATTTCGGACCACGGTTGTGTTGAGTTTAGGAAAATTCGGGCCAGCCATCAGATCGGCAGAAACCGCACTGACAAACATATTAAAGAACGATCCCGATAAAGCGGTGCGCCAACATGTCGTCCGCACGCTATGCCGTGGCCTGGGATCGGATGTAAACTTATTGATACCAGTGTTAACCGAAAGACTCAAAGCGGATGCCGACTTTGAGGTCCGCGTTGCAATCGCGGAGGAGCTTGGCGCGCTAGGATTATCGGCAAAATCCGCAATTCCGATTTTACGAATAGCTCAAAGTGACGCCCACATCAAGGTGCGAGAAGCAGCGACAAAAGCGATCAAAGCGATTGAATCGCCAACGCCGAAGAAAGAGAAGTAACTGCTGGTTTTAGTTGGATTTGCGATCACGGTTCTGATTGGTAGAGATAGGTAATTCTTCATCCAGTTTGCACATCAATTTCTCGGCAGGGCCGGGCATTTTCTTGAGGCCAAACACCAAAAAATGGTTGACTTCGCGTCAGGGTGTTCTAGATATGCTCTGAGTACAATTAATTCATGCTACGTCAAAGGCTGAGCTTCCTAACCCCGTCCAGCTCAGACTTTGGAGGGCCGCAATGTCAACGCTTGGCGGACTTACTGCCGGCTTGGCTTTCCTCCCAACTTGGTTGAACGAAGCCCGAGATACTTTGGCCCTCGACGCGCTCTTCAGCGGTTGGGTCCGAACTTCCGGTTGGCGTTCAGCAGGGGTGGTTTGGCCGGCTGATTCCAATCATGGCCTGATTATTCTGGCAAAGCCGGATGGCGTCGAGACACTTTCTCATGCCCCGGCTGAATTGCCGGACGTGTTGAAGTCGTTACGGGCCGGGAGTGCCACCGTGTTGTGGCAAGTGCCCAACTCGGCAGGCAAGCTTTATGCCCAACTTTCGCCGGGTGGTCGGGCCGCAGGTGTGGTTTGGATTGAACGTCCTGCCAACGAACCCTGGACGGACGCAGACCGGAACTACTTGAAGCTGTCCGTAAAATTGATCGAACGATCGCCCGCCCTGACCGCCAAGATCGGGCCGGTTGTTGACCCCGAGCGGTTGCAACAACGCCTGAGTGATGCGGCGCTGATCGCGGGGCGGATGGCCCATGATTTCGACAACATCCTCACCGGGATTATCGGCTTCGCCGACCTCACGATACCTCTGTTGCAGACCGGCACGCAGCCGTTGAAGTTCGTCACCGAGATTAGCAAAGTCGGACAACGCGGGACGGTGTTCACCCAACAGTTGCATCAACTCGCCCGCAGTGCGCACAGCAAGCCGCAGCCGAGTAGCGTGCCGATGGCGGTGAACAAAGAAGAATTGCGGGTTCGGCCGTTGTCTGCGGGTGGCGTCCAAGTCATCTCGAACATTCCGGCGAACCTCGCGGCCGTCGCAATGGATAGTGCCCCGCTGATGTCGGTGATCGGCCACTTGCTGGAAAATGCCGTGGAAGCCACGCCCGTCGGTGGTCGGGTGGTTGTGAACGCGAAACTAGTTGAGTTGTCCGCGACGGATGCGAAAACGTACCTCGGCCAAGTCGCGCCGGGGCAACACGTGGAAGTGACGGTCCAGGATTCCGGACCGGGAATCAAGCCGGAAGTCCGGGCGAAGCTGTTCGTCGAGCCGTTTTACACCACGAAAGTTCGCCATCGCGGTCTTGGTTTAGCGATTGTTTACCGAACCCTGTGCGCCCACCGCAGTGGCATTCGGATTGAGTCTGTGCCCCCGCCCGAACTCGGAACGCTCGTGCGGATTGTCATTCCTCCGGCTGCGGTACGTCCTGCAGTCGCGCCGGCTTTTGCTTCGACACCCATGATCGGAGGGTGAAATACCCATGTCTCTTGAACTTGAAGAACGACTCCGCCAAACCCCGCGTCCCGCACGCACCCCCGCGCCACTGGGCGAACTCCAAAGCAGTGGCGAGATTCGCATCCTGATTCTGGACGACGACCCCGCCACGTGTGCGGTCATCCAAGCGGCGCTGTCCAACCGCGACTTTCAGATCGACACGGTTTCAGACCCGATGTTGATTGAGTCGATCCTGACGCGGAAATCGCACTACCACCTCATCATCATGGACTACGTGATTCCGGGCCTGGAGCCGGACCAAGTGTTCAACTGGATTCGGGACAACCAACCCGACGCGAACATCGTGGTGGTGACCGGCTACCCGTCCGTGGACAGTGCCCTGAACTGCCTGCGTGCCCGGACCTACGATTACCTGACGAAGCCGTTCCAGGTCGATAATCTGCGTGAAATCGTGATCCGCTGCCTGGAAAGCAAAGGCATGTTGCGGATGACGGAAGAGGCGTTGCGCGAAAGCCTCGGCTCGGCCATCCGCGAACGCCGCAAGACGCTCGGGTTCACGCTGTCGAACATGAGCGAACGCACCGGCGTGTCCCTCGGCTACCTGTCGCAAATCGAGCTAGGCAAGAACTCCGCCAGCATCGAAACGCTGTACCGCATCTGCCTAGCCCTGGGCATCAAGATGAGCGAACTGTTCACCGCCGTCCAACGCCACTAATCCCGGCACCAACTGTCAAGCGCAACGGCCCGGTCAACACCGGGCCGTTTTTTCTTTGCAGGATCACATCTGTTGCGTCGATTCATACGCTGAGACGAAATGCTCTAACAACTGGGTATCATGTTCAGTCGAAGAGTGTTCTTTGTCGCGCTGCTTCCGAATGCAATTCTGGCCAACGCTGAATGAACGCCAATGCCGAAATGCGTCCGAGTTCGCTCGGTTCGATCTTGTTCAATCCGCCGCCATAAACGCGACCTTCGCCCCGTAATTCGTGGCCGGTGATTTGAGCTAGCAACGCATGGACATCTTCGGCTCGGTCGGGGTGACGAAGGAGCATCGCTGCTAGACACTTCAACGGGTAGAGCATGAGGTAAAGATTCGTGGCAATGGCTTTCGACTGATTCCAGATGAACCGAAACGGTTGCTTGTCGTCGGAGCCACGGCCCATGTAAGTGCAGAGAAACGGGCACGGCTCGCGCCGTTCCTGCTTGTACCAAGGGGTGCGCTTTCCGACGAGGTAGCCGGCCTTGACTCCGAGGGTATTGGCGGTTTGTAAATATTCCCACAGGGCCGGGTATCGCGTCTCGATTACCTGTTCGGGTAAATCGCAATCAAGTACGCAGAGTTGCCGATCTAACTGCGGGAATCCATTCGCGTCGGCGCGAATGACGATGTCTTTGAGGAGTCGTGGGCTTGGGAGAATGGGTCGCAGATACTTGGCGGGCAGGCGGCGGCGGTTCGCATCTTCGCGTTCAAGGATGAAGAACTTATTGTGACCCGTGGCGATGCCGCGCTGTACACGAAAGAAGTCGGCAAGCATCGGGCCTTTACTATTGCTGATCGTGCTGCGGTCGTTTCGGGCATGAACCGGATAGGCCGTCCATTTACGGGATTCACGCAGTCGATCGAGCGGAACACGATTGACGGCGTGCGGATTCGCGATCGTGCCGCCGAACGAGAACTCGGGTTCGTGGTCCGGTGGAGGCAGTGCTTTCTTAAAGAAAACGACCACCGACGAGACGAGGGCATCGCCGAACTGAACATCGTTGGGGTTAAAACGATGGACACGAATGAGCGTGACGCGGTCCGTAAGAAAACGCTTGAGCGCGGCGCCGTAATTCACGTCCATAAACTCGGACGGGATGAGCCACGCGGCGGTGCCGTCGGTTTCCATCCATGCCGTGGCGAGCAAGAGAAAATGAACGTAGAGGCCCGCAAGGCCGTTGACCTCGACACCAGTCATCTGGAACGTGAGCCGTTGCAGGCTTTGCTTAACCTCCCGGTCCAGATGGTGATGGCGGATATAAGGCGGGTTAGCAAGAATTAGGTTTGGTGC
>JANLRE010000569.1:0-9553 GCA_031368205.1 Fimbriiglobus sp.
TTCCTTGGGTTCGGGATGGCGTGCGAATGAGTAGCGAGCGACCCTTTCAACGTCCGAAATGTCGGTCCCTGATGGGGCTTCGCGTCGTCGGGTCCGGAAAGTATGTTCCGGATTCGGTCGTCAGCAATGAGCATCTTCACGCCCGCCTCGGGTTTGATTCCGAATGGATCGTCAAGCGGACCGGCATTCTGGAGCGCCGCCACGCCCTGCCGCACCAAGCCACGTCGGACCTCTGCGTTGAAGCGGCGAACGATTGCTTTGCCAAGTCCGGGCTGACCGCGGCTGACATCGACTTACTCGTTCTCGGCACGTTCACGCCGGACATGTCGTTCCCGTCAACGGCGTGCATTGTCCAAGACCGCCTGGGCATCACGGGTCCGGCCATTGAAGTGGAAGCGGCCTGTGCGGGGTTCATGTACGCGCTCATTACGGGTGCCGCGTATATCCTCAGTGGGGCGAGCGACCGGGCGTTGATTATCGGCGGTGACACGAACAGCCGCGTGCTGAACCCGAACGACATCAAGACTTACCCGCTATTTGGTGACGGGGCCGGCGCCGTGATCCTCGAACGCGGTCGGCCCGATCAAGGCATTCTCGCCTACAGCATGGGGGCCGATGGGTCCGGCGGGCCGTTACTCAAGCGCGACGCCTGCGGGAGCCGTAACCCGCCGACCGCCGAGCTATTGGCGGAAGGCAAGCACTTCATGTACATGGACGGTCGCGCCGTGTTCCGGTGGGCGGTGGAGATTCTGTGCGACACGATTCAAGACGTGCTGACGGCGGCGAACCTGACCCCGGCGGATGTCGATGTGTACGTCACCCACCAAGCGAACGTGCGGATCATCAACGCGGCCATTGATGTCTTGCACATCCCGCGCAGCAAGGTCTTTAACAATTTAGAGAAGTATGGTAATACCTCCGCCGGGTCGATTCCGATTGCACTGGATGAAGCCATCGGCGAAGGCCGATTACAAGAAGGGCAATTGGCCGTGCTGAGCGGATTCGGCGCGGGGTTGGCCTGGGGCACCGCCGTCATGCGGTGGTAATCGCAATTTCCAAGAGGCTAGGTCGTGAACCCTGAAATCTTCGACACCGACCTACCGACCCACTGGGCCGTTCCCCTCAACGAACCCGCCATGCCGGACGTGATTCCGTTCCCCATTTCGCCCATGATTCCTGACGAATCGAGTGCCGATCACGGGTTTCTCCTGCGGGGGATTGAGCCGTCCGATGAGGGGTTTCACCCGCACTTGCGACGGTTCGATGAAGCGGCGTAGGGGCAAAATACTTTGCACAAACTTGGGTTCAACTGGTCGCATTCAGCGCGGTTTGGGTAAAATGGGCATGTCGTTCGCACACTAACCGGATGCGAGTGATGCTGAAATACACCTGAGACGACCCGCGATGACACCAGCCGACAACCACCCCACTGCCGACGCACTGATGCGGCAGATTTTGCAAAACCCCGCCGATGCCCTGCCCCGGCTGGTGTTTGCGGATTGGTTGGAAGAGACCGGCACCCGGTCCAATGTCGCGTGGGCGAAGTATCTGCGGCTTGCCGATGAAGTGGCAAACTTGTTGCCCAATGACGCCCGTCGTGGCAAGTTCCTGGTTGAACAGTCCCGAGTTGGCGAACTGATTCGCGCCAAGATCACATTACGTGCCGAACTCTTCGTCGATTTCCCGGACTCGATTCAACAACTCCTGCCGATCCGCAACATCCTGCTGAACTTGGAAACACTGCCGGTTGAAGAATCGCTGCTGGAGCATTTCCCAGAGTCGGTGGCGCGCGAACATTCGATGGTGCCGTTGAAGGTAGACGATCACACCTTCACGATCGCGGTCCCCGACTTGCATGTCCCGGCTACGTTTCAAACGCTGCGGTTCATTTTGAACCGCGAGATCGTGCCAGTCGCTGCCGAGTTGCCCCAACTTCAGGCTGCCATTAACCGATTCTATGGCGAAGTCGAACCCGAACTGACCGAGAGTCCGTTCATGGTGTTCGAGGACGCGCGGAACCTCACGCCAGTTGCGAATCAACGGGAATCGCGGTATGAAAATACCCTCCCCGCGATTCGCACGATTAGCTTGATGATGCACGACGCGATTCAGGAAGGGACGCGGGAAATCACCGTCGCCCGCGTCGGCCCACGGGTCGAAGTGCGATTCCTTCGCAACGGCCATTGGCAATTGTGGGGCGGCTTCCCGCCAAACATTCATCTGCCACTCGTGGCCCGGTTCCGTTGGCTAGCGGGTGTGCCCTCATCACAGTCTCAGCAATCGGATCAGTACGGGATCATCCGGCACTCCGAGTTCGGCAACTTTTACGATGTCATTCTGCACATTTCGCCGGTTCGATCCGGACCGCAAGTTCACATCACGATACTCCAATCCCGCACCGAACCCCCCGCCGCCCTGAACCCGGCCGCGTAGTCGAAAGTGCCCCTACAAAAACCAGAAGCCACCGGGTGAGCGACCCGGTGGCTTCTTCATCGACCTCGATCAGTTGCGAGTCTAGCTGATCAGGTCTTTGATTGCGGTGCACTTTTCTTCGAGGCCACCGGCGACGGGGTTGGCGGCCAGAGAGCGGGGGCGACCGAGGTTGTCGCGGAGGTCGCCGTGGCTTTCGTTGATCCCGAGTCCGGCGTAGATCGTGGCGTACAGGTCGCCGATCTTGGCGGGGTTGTCTTTCACTTCCGTGCCGTCGGCGTTGGTCGAGCCGTAAGCGATGCCGCCCTTGATGTTGCCGCCGCCCACCACGACCGACCAGCAGCGCGGCCAGTGGTCCCGCCCGCCGTTCTGGTTGATCTTCGGCGTGCGACCGAACTCGCCCATCCACACAATGACGGTGTCTTTCAACCGACCGCTCTTGGCCAAGTCTTCGGTGAGTGCTGCCATGCCCGCGTCGAGACCGGGGAGCGTGCGTTGCAGACCGGCGAAGATGCCCGCGTGCATGTCCCAACCGCCGAGGCTGACTTCCACACAGGACACGCCCGATTCGACCAACTTGCGTGCTAGCAAACACCCGCGACCGAAGCCGTTGTTGTTCGGGGCGTAGCGTAGGAGGTCGGCCTTGTCTTTGTCGCTCTTGAACTCGAAGACATCTTTGCGGTTGCTGGTCACCAGTTGTAGGGCTTTGCCGTAAACGTCCTTGTGAGCTTGGGCAGAGTCGGCGGCGACGTTGGTTTTGAAGCCGTCTTCCAGGGTGTTGAACAACGCCTTGCGGCGGTCCATGCGACCGGCGACTTCTTGCGGCGGCAACACGTTTTCCGGAGCGCTGCCCGCGTTCTGGACGACGAACGAGGCGTACTTCATGCCGAGGAACCCCGGCCCGACCCGACCGCCGTTACCGACGGAGATGAACGACGGCAGGTCCATGCCCTTCATCGCTTCCACGTCTTTGGCGTACTCGTGACTCAGGGCGGAACCGATGTGCGGGAACTCGGACAGTGCGCTCGGCACGCGGCCCGTGTTCATCAGTGTGGTGCCACGGTTGTGGTCGCCTTCGGTCGTTTGCAAGGAGCGGATGATCGAAAGGTGTTGGAACTGCTCGGCAACCTTCGGGAGGTGTTCCGTGATCTGAACGCCGCTGGCCTTCGTCGATTTTGGCTTGTGCTCGCCACCATTGACGCTACCCGGTTTCATGTCCCACAGGTCAATCGTAGCCGGGCCGCCCCCCATCCACAGCACGATCAGACTTTTGTTGTTCTTTTTCAGTGTCGCGGCTTGGGACCGCAAGTTGGTCAGGAAGTTCAACCCCGGAACCGCAACAGCCGAAGCCCCGGCGACGTGAACCATGAAGTGGCGACGGTCAGTAATCCCGAACATGTGCGATCCTCGTAGGACCGGGCGACCCGGTGGGAAACGAAATGTGTTCTGTGTGAGGAATATCAAGTCACAGCAGTAAGGCGTTTTGGCTGCGTGACTTAACTGTTGGTTATTCTAAATTATCTGATGCGATAGGCGACCAGTAGTTCCCGAAAAAGTAGAGAGTGGGAAGCGAAGAAGTGGATAGTGGATAGCGCAGAGCAGCCAGGAAGAAGGTCTTTCTTCGGATTTACTATCCACTCTCCACTCTTTACTATCCACTAACCACTATCCACTTCCCGATTGGAGTATTCGTTCATGAAGCCATCCTGGCTATCGTTGATTACCCTCGAACCCGGCAAGCGGGGTGGTCGCCCCTGCATTCGTGGTATGCGTATCACAGTCTACGACGTGCTCTCTTACCTCGCTGCGGGGATGACCACGCAAGAAGTGCTGGATGACTTTCCTTACTTGACAGCAGCAGATGTCCAAGCGTGTTTGGCCTACGCAGCAGAACGAGAGCGAAGCATGTTGGTGGTCGTCGCGTGAGACTCCTTTTCGATCAAAACCTGTCACCACGCTTACCGAAGTTATTGGCGGACATGTTCCCCAACTCGGAACACGTCGATACGGTCGGTATGGGGGCATCCGATGATAGTCAGGTTTGGGACTACGCCCTCCAGAATGGCCTGTCGATTGTGACGAAAGATGAGGACTACAGCCAGATGAGCGTGTTCCGAGGCTCTCCGCCAAAAATCATCTGGTTGTTGATCGGTAACTGCACCACAGGCCAAGTCGAGGCGTTAATCCGCATGAGATATGCTGACATCATGGCGTTTGAACAGGATGCGTCTGTTGGTGTTCTCGCAATCGGCTAAAGGCAACAATTACATGAAAACCGCTACCACCATCGACAGTGGGGCGGGAATAGTGGGAAGCGAAGAAGTGGATAGTGGATAGAGAAGAACTGCCAGAAAGAAGGCCTTTCTTCGGTTTTACTATCCACTATCCACTTCTTCGCTTCCCACTATTCCCGCCCCACTCACCCCTTAATCACCCCAATCGGGCGCATCCTAGCGACTTTGCGGGACAGGTTCGCGGCATCGACGGAGTCCACGACATCATCGACGTTCTTGTACGCCTTGGGTTGTTCTTCCGCGAGGCCCATTCGGCTACTGCTCATGGCGATCACGCCGCGGGCTTCTAGCTCCTTGTCGATTCGGCGACCGGCGGCGCCGGTCAGGGGACGCGCGGCGAGAGCTCCTTGGCCCGGGCCAGCTCGAGCGCCCTGATTTTCGCCAGTGCCTGGTCTGGCTCTTCCTGGACCGCCTGCACGCAACTCTCACAGCAGACGAACGTGGGAACGCCCTTCACGGTTACCTTGTAGGGCCGGCCTGTCTCTCCGAGCCGTACCTCCTCCATCATGGGGCAGTACTTCTGCTGCGTGGCCAGGCGCTGGTCTTCCGGCCCCAGTCGCGCCAGGTTGGCCCGGATGTCGGCCTCCACATCTGCGGGCGTGGTCGTGCTGGGTGACGGCTTGCCCTGGCAGCCGGCGACGGCGAGCACCGACAGCACGAGGAACCATCGTGGCGAGAAGACCGTCATGCGCGCCCTCCCCTTCGTCGACCGCACGCATTCGCTGCGTCACCTGGGAGCCGCACCGGCATTCGGTCGCGATCCCGGGGTGAGTCCCTTTCGGCCGCGCGCCGGAGCCCCGGCTCGAGCTGACTCGAGCCGGGGCTCCGGCGCGTCACCAATTCCCCGACGCGGATTTAAAAGTTGCCGTTGAAGAAGTCGCCGCTCGACGGCGTAGCCGCGAAGTACATGGTCGCGGGGTCCGTCGACGCCGGCATGTTGCGCACCGAGCCGTCGGCGAACAGGATCTGCACGCCGCTGGGGTGGGCCGAGCTGAAGTTGGTCCGGAGGCAATTGGTGGACGAGACGCCGGGCTGGATCGCCCAGGTATAGGCGCTGCCGACGAAGGCGGTCGGCGTCGTCCGCAGGTAGCCCGTCGTCGTGGAATTGGTGGGCAACGGCGTGGTGGTGGGAGAGGGATTGGACTTGTAGACCCCCTGGGCGTTAGGCTGGAACCCACTGCCCACCCCACCGAGGGTCCCGCCCGCGAACCAGTAGCCCGTCCAGGGATCGGCCCATGTCGTGTAGTAGTGCGTGCCGCCCGCGGTCAGGGTCGTGGAAAAGCAATCCTGAATGCGCTCCGAGATCATGATCGTATTCGAGGTGCCATCCTGGAAGGAAGCGCCAATGGTCACCCCGTAACCGAGGGCCTGCTGGCTATAGGTATAGCTGGCGCCGGCGAACTGCGGGGGATTGCCGTTGTTCGGATTGGGCACCGTCAGGGCCGGGGCCGCGCCCGTGCCTTTGATCCACACGAAGGTCGGCCAGGCGGGGGCATTCCACATGGCGCCCAGGTTCACGGAACCGGCATCGGATGGGCAAACGTAGCCTTTCACGACGGTGCTCGCCGCGTTCGCGAAGTTCTGCTGGGGCGAGTTGCCACCCGTACCCCGGAAGAGACTGTCCTGTTCCAGGTAGGGCAACAGCACGTAGAACACGCTGCCCGCCGCCATCGTCCAGGTTCCGTTCTGGCCGTTCGGATACCAGCTGTAGGGCATGGCGCCGTTGTTGGCGGAGACGTAATTGTGGACCGCGAGGCCCATCTGCTTGAGGTTGTTCTGGCACTTGCTCCGCGAGGCGGCCTCGCGGACCTTTTGGACGGCGGGCAGTAGTAGCCCAATCAAGATCGCGATGATCGCAATCACCACCAACAGTTCGATCAGAGTGAACGCATGACGAATCCTAGTAGACATCATACTCTCCTTAGACAGAAAAACGGAGTGAAACTAAAAACGACAGGAAAAACCCCACAGTTTGCGGGGAGAATCGCTTAGGGAATGTTGAACTCAAACTTGTTCGGGCCATCTTTGGTCACCTTCACCTGCTGCTTGGAGTTAACGTTCCACTCCGCAGGGACAAGCTCTTTGAACATGACATTGGTGCCTCCGCCAGGTCCGGGTAGGGCATCGGGATCAACTGGGTTAGCAGCAACTGTTCCATCACTTACCGTGATCCGAACCAGATAAGTTCCCGGTTTGAGACCGCCCTCACGGGAGATTTTGAACGATCCACCAGAAATACCAGAATTGACTGCGGTACTCTGGCCATCAAGTGGCGAAGAAGTCGATGATCGCACCGTCTTTGATCGGCTGACCCTTGTGTTTGACCGTCCCAGTCACATCCACCCGATCCCCAAATTGATCGGTAGGTGAACAACCCGAAGCCACAAGCACCACGGTTGCCAACAGAAGCCATCCACCATACCGTTGCATTGATTACTCCTGCTCAAAAATGAGTATTCGAGGAGAGCACCCAAAGTTTCAATCTTTTCGCAAAGGCAGTCAAGTGAAAAAGCAACAAAAATGGAATTTTATCCAAAAACGCCGCTTAGGTCGCAGCGGATGCAGACCCCAGTGCAACGGAACCGTGGGAAGTTGTCTTGGCTCGTTTGTCGAGAAAACAATGATGTTGCCGACGGCGCTGTGAACGGTGGCAAGATCCTTCGCGGCAGTCGGGATGGCACCGTGCCCGGTCAGCATTTGCTCGCCGCAGATGCCCCGCAAGCCTCCGCCGTACTGGCCCAGATGCGGGTCGAAGCCACGACGAATGAGCACCAAGTCGCGTTGCGAATGTTGGGCATCTTCCCGAGCTTGAAGGGCACGGTGGTGACCGCCGATGCGATGTTCACGCATGGCGATTTTTGCGAGAAAGTCCTGGGAAAAGAGGGAGAACACATCCTCTACGCGAAGGACAATCAGCCGGACTTGAAAGCCCATTTGGGGGATGCGTTCACCGTCGCCGAGTCCGGCGATTTTTTCCCCCCAACTCCAAGCCGAGTTCGACGCGAACCTCGACACGACCTCCTCGCGGGGTAAGGCTCATGGGCGGATCGAAACCCGCACCCTGACCTCGATGGTCTGGCTCAACGACTCCCTCAATACCTGGCCGGAAATCGGTCCGGTGTTTCGCTTGGTGCGGACACGGACGACAAACGGCGAGACGACGACCGAGACGATTTACGGCATCACCAGCCTGAGCCGCACCGAAGCGAACGCCGGGAAATTGCTCCAGTGGATCCGGGCTCACTGGGCCATCGAAAATCGCTTGCACGACACCCGCGACGGAACCTTCGGCGAGGACCGCTGCCGCGTCCGTCGCGGCCACGCCCCGCGTGTTCTCGCCTCGTTCCGCAACGTCGCCTCCACCTCCTCCACAACACCCAACACAAGAACCTCCCCGCCGCCACCGAAGCCATCACCCACAACCCCCAACTCGCACTCCAACTGCTCCAGACACAGAAACCGATCTCTGAGTAGCCCTGCTATCAAGCAGCCGGGTTCGGGTAAGCGTCTCGAAAAGTGGGTAGGACGAAAATGTTTTTGGATTTGAAGCTCGTTGTACTTGTCGCCATCTCTGCCGGTAACGGTGCGAACGGCTCGGCGTGAAGTCGCTCACGCCGAACCGAGAGAGTGCCACAACTTACAAATCGCCCGACTTCGCGACTTCAAAGAAGCGGTCGAGGGTGACTTTGCTGAAGTCGCCGGTTTCGAGACCTTTCTTGAAGCACCGGATGCGTTGGTCCGACGTGCCGTGCGTGTACGACTCCGGGGAAGTCCAGCCCCTGGACCGCTTCTGCAGGCGGTCATCGCCGATCGACTGGGCGGTAGTCAGCGCGGATTCGATGTCCTTGGCGTCCACAAGATCGGGCTTGTTCTTCCGCGCGTGAAACGCCCACACGCCCGCCAAGTAATCCGCTTGCAACTCCAACCGCACGGAGTAATCCTTCTCCAAATTGGTGCCACGTTTGGAATCGACACGGGCACTGTAACCCAACAAGTTCTGCACGTGGTGGCCGATCTCGTGGGCGATGACATACGCCTGGGAGAACTCCCCCTTCGACCCGCCGAGTTTGTCTTGCAACTCGTCGAAGAACGACGGATCGAGATACAACTTCTTGTCCGCCGGGCAATAAAACGGCCCGACCGCTGCCGGCGCTCGCCCACAACCCGAATCGACGGAATCGCTGAACAGAACAAACCTCGGTTTTTCGTAATCTCTGCCGAGCTTTTTGAACTGATCGCCCCAGACGTTCTCGGTCATCTTCAACACGGTCTCAGCAAACGCCCGCGTGCGGTCATCTTTACCGGGCGCTTGCCCTTGTTGGGCCTGTTGCTGCCCGCCACCGATCACTTGGGCGACTTGCTTCGCTTGGTTGGGGTCAATGCCCAAGAAGTACGCGGCGATCATAATCACGACCGTCAAGCCGCCGCCGCCCATCGCCAGCGCGGGCTTGCTCAGGCCGCGCCGGTCTTCGACGTTCTCACTGCGTTCTTCGCCTTCCCATTTCATGACAGTTCCCTTTCACGTTGTGGATAATAATCAGATTAAACCCAGAGATTTCACCACGAATCACACGAACAAGACGAATCAGCAAATAGGACAAATCATTTATTACCGAGCTGAGTTAGCAACAGCAACGCCCTGTTCGAGGCAGCTTCACTGTTCTTTCGATCCTGATTTCATTCGTCTGATTCGTGTGATTCGTGGTGAATGATGGTTCACGCTTCCGTCGGTAAATCGACGGCGTGTTGTTTTAGGCTTTCGAGGTCAATGAATTCGAGCGACGCCATGTGCGTCGCTTCCAGGACGACCGCCGGGGCGATGCCCGCTT
>JANLRE010000574.1:0-2294 GCA_031368205.1 Fimbriiglobus sp.
GCAAAGATGATGGATTGGCTCGGATCGTTGTTGCGACCGAACACGGCAATTGATCCCGTGTTCAGGCCGTTGGCCGCACCGAAATCGGTGAGGGGTTCCCAGTTCGGACCGTTCGTATCCGTCGTCAGGAAGTTGGAACTCTTCCAGATGCCGCCGCTCGCTCCGCCGATGTAGACCGTGTTCCCGCTCGCGTCCGAAGGATCGACGGCGATGCCGGTAATCCGGCTGGAATTCGCCTGGTTGTTCGTCGGGGCAGGCCCGACCGGACTCCACACCTGTTTCGTCAGCGGGTTCGTGGCATCTTGGTTGAAGATGCGGAACCCGACCACGAAGCGGTCATCGACTGGTTCGCCGAGACCTGTGCCCGACAAAACGTGGGGCAACGTGAGCGAGTAGCGATTGATGAAGCCCATCAACGGTCCGTTGTTGGTGATCTTCAACTGCCACGGGATCGAAACGCCGAACGCATCCAGTTTCCGAGACACGCTGCCGCTCAGGGTACTCAGTGGGAATTGCGAGGTGTACGGACCGCTACTGAACGGCGCGGTGCCGGATTGAATCGCCGTGCCGCCGCCGTCGTTGAACGACGTGTTGCTGAAGTTGGCAAACGGCCCCGGTCCGTTCCCGCCGACGCCGGAGAACAACCGAACCGTCGTACCGTCTGGGGCGATCAAGTCTGCCGACAACGCGGGGTCATTCGGGAAAGTGATGTCGAGATTCAGCTTGATCCGGTTCGCCAGATTCTGCGTGACCGTGAACAGGTCTTGAATGTCAAGCGGCATCGACACGCTTTGACCCGCCCGAATCTGAACTGTTCCGGGTGGCGTGTTGTACGTGTCGCTGACGAACGACCCGGTGACCGGGTCGCCGGTCCCACGCAAGATCGCGTACCCCGCGTTCTGGTTCGTGTCGAGGAAGTCGGTCGTTGGCCCGCTGGCGGCGGCAATCTTGGAACCGATTTCGATCGAGTACGCACCGCTCAACACTTGACGCGGGAAGAAGACCCGGAAAGTCGTCGGGGACTGCGGAACCACCGACACGGGGTATGGCTTGCCGGGGAAGGTCGTATCCCACTCCAGCTTGTCGAAGATGACCCCGACCGGCCCGGTGATGCGAATGATGTCGCGGCCATCCGATTCAAACGTGGCAGCGGCCATCGGCCGGTCGAACGTGACATCAATCGAATTGGTCGAACTGTTCAACACCAAGTTATCGCTGGACGCCGGTTGCCCCACAATCGACGAGGCCACGAACTGCGGTCCGGGAACAATCAGCGGGAGCGTCAGGGAGTCATACGGGAACGTGAACGGCGTCGTGTTCCCCCGCTTGCGGTCCGGAGCCGGGGCCGCAAACACGTCCGGATCGGCACCAGCATCACCGGCGGTGCCGGAGTTGTTCTGGTCCATCAAGTTGCCACCGATCGTCGGGAAGGCCTGCTTCGCCGGTGTCAGGAGCAAGCTCCAACTATTCAGATTCCCGGTATTGTTCACCGTGTTCATGACAATCGAAAGCACCCAAGTACCCGTAAGTGGCACGCCGTTGAATGCTGCAGTTGTGAAAGTGAATCCACCCGCATTCAACACAATCGGCAATGCAATCACGGTGCCATCGGGCGAACTCAAGGTCACTGAAGACGGACTGAAAGCGGGAGGCGGTACGATGTTACCTGAGATGTCGTAAGTCACGCTGACCGACCCGACGAACTGGTTCGGACCCGTTTGGATTGGAACGAAGATACTCGACGTGGTGGTTCGTGTATTAATGGGCGGAATGAACGGCGGCGTCGTGTTCGTGACGCCGGAAGTGATCCCCTTCGGCGTGTCGGTTGAGTTGAACCTTGGGAGAACCGCGCCGTTGACAAGTGTCGGATTCGCGTTGTCCAAACGGCGGATCGTGTCACGGATGTCGGATCCAATCGCGTAGCTGTAACTCCCGATCGCGGTCTGCGGGGTGAGCAGTGTAATTCGGAACCGCGATGCGGCCCCAAGTGCGTTGAGATTGAGGGGCGTCGGGTTGGCGTAATCCGTGCCAGGAACCAACACCGTAGCCGGTACCGAGATCGCGTTTTGCGCATTGCGGAATCGAATCTCCACGTCACTGGCTGTAAACGTCGTGGCTTCGATTGGTCGATCGAACGACACGACGATACTGGTGACCCCATTGATCGTAACCGGCCCCATCGTCCCACTGACAACCCGCGGGCCAGCGGGGGTGATGATCTGGTTACGAAAGACACTGCTGCCGTTGTAGTTGGGGTTCCCCGTCCAGTACGACGCAAACTTGCCCGGTGCAAT
>JANLRE010000575.1:0-1661 GCA_031368205.1 Fimbriiglobus sp.
CCCCCGTCTGCGGGGGGATTAAGGGGGGTTGAAGCCTTCACCCCACCCCACCCCGCCCCGCCAGCGGGGCGGGAGCCACATTTGTTTCGGGATATAGCACACGCAACAAAACATTCTCAAACTTCCGTTGCCTAAATCACCTGAAACCCCGCGTTCGATTGCATTTTTTGCCGTGCGGATTGTCCGGTCGGGCGAAATGACAATTGCGGATTGTAATGAATCCTTCAAGTCGGCGGGTGGTGGCGAACTGGGCTAGCCCGTGGAAATAGGTTCACCAGAGGTGAAATTCAAATTGCCCACGATTTGTAGCGTTTTCGACGGAATCCGAAAAACGCCCGCTTTCGCAAACCAATTGGCACGATCCCTGCTTTTACAACATTCATCGACAACCGACACCAACCTTACAAACCACCAGAGTGAATATCATGAACCGAATTATCACCAACGCCCAAGCTACCGAAATGACGCCTGTTGCCAAAGTCGAAGACATGCTGCGTGACATCGCTTTGGTCGTCTGGCTCACCCGCAAGGTGTCCAACGAAATTCTGACGGGTAGCCCGGACGAACAACCCACCAAGACCCGCAAAGGCCGTGCGAACCGCGAACTGGTTGCGGTGAGCTAACGGGACCGGGGAGAGAGTTGACGAATCGCGGCATTGCACGGATAAACTCCTTGCGTCTGACGCGCAGACTGGTAGCATCGCCGCTTCAGGCTGATACTCTCTCCCTCCGAAGCTTGTGAACTCCATGCTCTTTGCCGTCGCTTACACGCAAAATCTCGACCCACTCGGTCAACCCATCGCCTCCACAATCGTGGCCGCACTCCCAGTCTTGGTACTGTTTTACTTACTCGTGGGCCGCCGCTGGATCGCTAGCTGGGCGGGTGCTGTGGGTGCCGTCGTGGCCATTCTGATTGCCTGGCTCGTCTACAAAATGCCGGTGGAAATGGCGGGGATGTCGTTCGTCTACGGCGTGGCGTTCGGGCTGTTGCCGATCGGCTGGACCGTCTTCGGCGCGATGTTGATTTATAACCTGACCGTCGAAACCGGGCAGTTCGCCATCATCCGCCGCTCGATCGGTAGCTTGTCCGGTGATTCCCGCGTGTTAGCCGTGTTGATCGGGTTTTGTTTCGGCGCACTCATGGAAGGGGCGGCGGGGTCGGGTTCCCCGGTTGCCATTTGTGGCGCGATGCTGGTCGGCCTCGGCATTCCACCGCTTCGCGCCGCTGTCATTTGCTTAATCGCCAACACCTCGCCCGTTTGTTACGGCGGCCTGGGGACGCCGATCTTCGTACTCGGCAACGTCACCAACATCTCGCCAGACACGATCAGTGTGATGTGCGGACATCAACTGCCGATTCTGTCGTGCCTTGTGCCGTTCTACATGGTGAAGGTGATGTGTACGTGGCGGCAAACCTTCGAGGTCTGGCCGGCACTCGTGGTCGGCGGCGGGTCGTTCGCCATCTTCCAATATTTCTTCGCCACGATGCACACGTGGATTCCTGGCGCTGCGGTGTGGCCCGTCACGGACGTGGGCGGGTCGATCTTCTCGCTCATCTGCCTCGCGCTGTTTCTTCGCTTTGTGTGGAAGCCCAAGACCGAATTTCGGATGCCCGGCGGTAGCATTTTGAGTCCGAACCAATCAGCCGCCGTGACTGTCGC
>JANLRE010000277.1:0-1758 GCA_031368205.1 Fimbriiglobus sp.
TACCGCCACGACAACGCCAGCAACCGCGACGGTTGGGATCACAAATCGTGTGGATAATGATGCAAGCAACATAGTTCACAAACCTAATTTCGGGCCACTCGGATCGAATGGTAAATAACTTATAGCATTTGGCCCGGAATCGGACAAGTTGTGGACAATGCAAAATCCTAAAGGCACCCCGCTTTTTCACGGGCACCTCGGTTTCCTGCACTACGGTTACTATGTTAACGAGAGGCCCACGCTCTGCGTGGGAGGTTCGTTTTTTGAACCACCCACGCGAGGCACTGGACCCGTGCGACTTATTGAGGATGCCGCGTTGAACGAGTCTTCTGGCGTTGTGACCCCGCCCCCGGTTAGTCGCCCCACTGCATCGACACAACCCGGCGGTCACCATTCTGAGCCGAAATTAACGGTCATCGAGGGGCTAAATTACTGGACGATGAACGACGTGCGGGAACTGCTCCGCTACCGCGAACTGTTCTTTCACCTCACGCTCCGTGACATCAAGCTGCGCTACAAGCAGACGATCTTCGGCGTGGGTTGGACGGTGTTTCAACCGCTGGCCACCGTGCTTGTTTTCGCAGTCTTCCTCGGCGCAAGTGGGAAGTTATCGGAAGGCGTTACGAACGTCTCGTATACGCTCTTCTTGCTGTGTGGCGTTTTGCCTTGGACGTACTTTGCGAACTCCACCACGAACGCCGCCAACAGTTTAGTCAGCAACGAACGACTGGTGACGAAAACGTTCTTCCCGCGTGTGCTGCTTCCTGCTTCAAACATTGCGGCGGCGACGTTTGATTTTTTCATCGCGCTCATCATCCTCGCCGTGTGGATGATTGCCGACGGCCCGGCACCAACGATTCGGATCCTGCTCGCGCCGTTTTTGATCGTGCTGCTTAGCGCGTTTGCGTTCGGCTTGGGCACACTGCTCTCCGCACTAATCGCCACGCAACGGGACTTCCGCTACTTGCTCACATTCGGGATGCAACTGTGGATGTTTGCCACGCCGTGCATTTACACCCCGCCTGCGATGCTGAGTCCCAAAACCCAGATGTGGCTGCAATTGAACCCGATGTACGGGATTATCTTGAACTTCCGCAACAGTATTCTGGGTGATGAAATTCAATGGGTGCCGCTGTTCGTCTCGGTCGCGTTCACGTTGTTTATTCTCGGCTTCGGGCTGATCTACTTCCGGCGTGTCGAAAACACAATGGCGGATGTGATTTAAGAACTGTTACCCATGTGGTGAATGATGCTTGGCGCGACGATGCCCCCTGGGGCGTTTTTGAAGCGGATCGCGGACGAACTCTTGCGGCTAGACCCCGTACAGGTGCAGGCGCTCGCCGACGTGATGCACGAGAAGTACCTCGCAGGGCGAATGATCTTCGTCATCGGCAACGGCGGGAGCGGGTCCAATGCGTCGCACTTTTGCGAGGACATTGGCAAGGGCACGTTGAAGCTGCCGCAAGACTTGCAAAACGACGCCAAGAAACGCTTCCGCATCCTGAGCCTGACCGACAACACGCCGTACATCCTGGCGTGGGGCAACGACGAAGGCTTCGACAAAGTGTTCGTCGAGCAACTGAAAAACCTAGCCACCCCCGGCGATTTGCTGGTGGCGATCAGCGGTTCCGGCAACAGCAAAAACATCCTGAGTGCCGTCGAATGGGCGAACACCCACGGCCTCATGACCGTCGGCTGCACCGGCTTTACGGGTGGCAAACTGCAATCGCTCGCGCACCAAAACTTGCACGTACCCCT
>JANLRE010000606.1:0-1551 GCA_031368205.1 Fimbriiglobus sp.
CAACACCCGGCGGGTCATGAGCCGGAAATCGCCGGTGTCGCGTGGAATGGAGGCGTCCGCGAGCCATTCCAGCAACCGATAAAAGACAAACGCCGTGACCTTCTTGAACACTGTTTCCCCTGGCCGTGACGCGCGTTGCCCGTAGACCACGTCCGCATTTTCGCGGGCCATGATCGCCAACATTTCCGGCAACGCTTCGGGCGGGTCTTGCAAGTCCGCATCCAGTATCAAAATCTGGTTGCCTCGGCACACGCTCAACCCGGCAGTGAGGGCAAGTTGGTGGCCGTGGTTGCGCGACAAGTTCACGCAGACCATCCGCGCATCCCGTGCCGCCAGCTCATTGAGCTTGCCCCAAGTCCCGTCCTTCGACCCGTCGTTCACGAACACAATTTCCGTATCCAACCCAACGTCGTCACAAACGCGCACCAACCGTTCATGGAGCGCATCCAGAACCAGTTCCTCGTTGTAACAAGGAATGACGACAGACAATGCGGGGGGAGTCGGATTCATCCAAAGCCTCAACAACCAGAACCAACACCGTGGCCAAAGTTAATCGCAGCAAGCGGGGCGTGTCAACGGCAACGTGCTGTTGGGGCGAATGAAAACGCTGGTGATTAGAATAGCGTCGATCCGGCGAACGGCGCGGCATCAATACGCCGTTCAGAAGACACAGCAAGCCGACCAAAGTGCATATGACCAAAAGTCCGCGAGTGTTTCATTCACCTGAGAAATTCAGCATCGTACCAAAAGCCTCTTGTGAACGCCTTCGACATCGGTTAATCTTCCGAATGCACTGGCGATCAAGCTACCAATTGCTGTGACGAAGTGACTACCAACGGAATCCACGCAACTTGATTCTTGACAAGAACTTCGACGGTGCGAAACCGTCGAGGATGTTACAGAGACAGATCGCACGTGCGAGATCTGACTACAAATTCGGCGGCAAGACGTTGGTATGCACTTTCTCAAGGAGCGAACATGATCCAGACAGTCGAATCTCTGCTGACGACCAAGCCTCCCTTTGGCGCGAACGGGAGCGAAGGCGGTGGAGGTGGTGAAGGAAGTGAGGGCGGAGGAGGTACGGTTGCAAACGTTCGGGGCATAGTTGTGGTTCCCAAAGTCGCTGGACTAGACAATTTGGCGGCTGGTCGCATCCCGCGCCAAGAAGCGATCCTCTGCTACACCGAAGAGGCACCGGGTGGACGGGGGCACCTCATCACTTGGTTCCGGTCATTCTTCCAGGGGAACCATTCGGGCTACCGATGGCTTGTTCCCACCCCCCCGTGCCGGTATCGACCCGATGACGCCAACCTGTTTCGCCGGCTCGAAGGGCAGTTGCGATTGCCATCCACCCGTGTCCATGAGGAACGGATTGAGAATGGAGTTATGCTGACCTCCAAGGCAGCGGTCCTGGACTACGTCAAAGGGTTCGACTTCGACATAAGTGAAGCCGCGATCGATCACTACCTTGATAAAGGATGGCTTTTCCTGGGTCTACAGGTATTCGGTACCTTCTTCACGAGAGAGCCGTTCTACCACATGGTGTCAAAT
>JANLRE010000662.1:0-6233 GCA_031368205.1 Fimbriiglobus sp.
GTCTTGGATAAGCCGAGAACTTTCTGCAGCGCCGCCAGCCCTTTCTTGGGGTCGATGGGTAGCGAAAACACCTCGGGCTGCGCGTCTTTCTCCACGTCGCCGCGTAACGAGAGCTTGCCGAGGGCAGTGATTTCGTCCCGGATTCGCGCGGCCTTCTCGAACTGCATCGCTACGCTCGCTTCTTGCATCTGCGTTCGCATCTCTCGTACCAACCGCGACTTTTTCCCTTCCATAATCAGCATGAGTTTGCGAATCTGCTTGCGGTACTCGTCGCGGCCAATCCGAAAGTTGCACGGTGCCGAGCATTGCCAGATGCTGTGCAGCAAACAGGGGCGGAACCAGCGCCAGCGGTCTTCGGTGGATTTAATGTCCAGGGTGCAGGTGCGGAATTGCAGCACTCGTTGTAGCACCGTCACCGCAGCCCGCAGACTACGGGCATTGGTGAACGGGCCGTACAACTTCACGCCTTTGCGGCGCGGGTTGCGGGTGAACTCGACACGCGGGAATTCTTCGCGGATGCGGATTTGCAGGTACGGAAACGTCTTGTCGTCCTTTAGCGCTTTGTTGAACCGGGGTTGCACGTCTTTGATGAGCCGGGCTTCTTGTAACACCGCATCGACGTCGGTTTCGCAGGGGATAAAGTCGATCTCGCGGATGTGCTGCACGAGTTCGCACGTCCGCAAATTCTCCGCCGCTTCCTTCGTGAAATAATGGGACGCGCGGCTACGGAGGTTCTTGGCTTTGCCGATGTAGATCACGTTGCCGGCGCCGTCCTTCATGAG
Source organism: Fimbriiglobus sp. (assembly GCA_031368205.1). Taxonomy (GTDB): domain Bacteria; phylum Planctomycetota; class Planctomycetia; order Gemmatales; family Gemmataceae; genus Fimbriiglobus. The sequence goes on from JANLRE010000662.1 coordinate 783, forward strand.
GTAGACCCCCGGCGTCATGGGGAAGCTTTTGACCTTCTCCGCCGGAGGAATTTGACTCGGGTCGGGCGTTTGAAAGCTGACCGGAATCGGTATCCGTTCGTCTGGCATGGTGACATCCTGCGGTTCGTCTCATTCGTTAATGTCACCCCATTTTAGCGGCTTCGGTCCCGACTGTGGCAACTGATGTTCACTGGAAAATGACCCTGCCGGTTATGACGACGTTGTTCTTGGCCGGGAACGACGCAATGGCTAGCAAACGGCAGGCCGGGCGGGTACGTTCATGGTGTAGGCGTTTACTAGGAACCCTTTGGGGGCCAGGATCATGGCACGAATTTGTCAGCAGATCGGTTTGGCGTTGGTCTTGATCGCGTTTTCGCCAACCTCACTTTTCGCTCAGTCCAACGATGCGACGGACCGAGCCAAATTACTCCGGCAAATCGCCGATCAGAAAGCGGAAGCCGACACGACCGAAGCGATCCAAAACGCCGAAAAGCTGGCCAAGGCTTCGCCGACTTCGGCGGTCAAGAACCTTAAAGCCGCCATCGGGCTGCTTGATCGGTCGTTCGAGATCACCAGCGAAAAACGCAGCGAACTGGTCAAGCGGTTGGAAGCGAAAATTGCAGTCGTCGAAGGCCGTGCCCCGGCCAAAGCCGAACCCGACCCCAAGACCACGAAGTTGAAGGAAGCCGACCAGAAAGCACTGGACGCGGCGAAGCTGGAGACTAAAGAAATCCGCGAAGCGGTGACCGCAATCGAAAAGCTGTACGACGCCAACAAGTTTGCCGAAGCCCAAGCCAAGACCACGGACATTGGTAAAAAATATCCCAATAACCCCTCCGTGTTGGCACTGACCGGCCAAGGCATGACCAGCGATCGGGTGGCCGTTGCCCGCGATTTGGCCCGTGAGCAAAGCGAACGCATGGTCTATGCGATGAACGACGTGGCACGTTCCGCACTCCCGGCGAAGGGGGACATTGAGTTCCCGAAGGGCTTCGCCGAAAAGATGAAGAAGCGGGACGCCTTGTCCGAGGTCCAACTGGGGCCGGAAGAGGAAGCGATTCTGAAATCGCTAGAATCCCAGGTGAAAACCGGCATCAAAAACGGCCCGTTTGAAGAAGTGGTCGAGTCGATCGCCACGCTCATCCAGAAGCCCATCTATCTCGATCGACAGTCGCTCACGGACGTGGGTCTCGACATGAAGAAGCCAGTCACCTTACCGGACAACGTCTCCGCCCGCACCGGATTGCGTGCGGTGCTGCAATCGCTCGGCTTAACCTTCATCATCAAAGAGAAGGCCATCCAAGTCGTGACGTTGGAAGAAGCCCGCAAAACACTCGTGAAAAAGGCCTACTACATGGGCGACGTGCTTTCGAGTCCGTTGAGCGGTGGGGCCACGATCGGCCCGGTTGCGGATTTCTTCCAGGCCACGCAGAGTGCGAATGCGATTATCGACTCGATCAAGAAAAGTGTCGATCCACTGGGGTGGCAAGGTCAGGGCGGGAACTCGTCGATCCTGTTCCACGCCCCCAGCATGTCGATCATCGTCAGCGCCCCCGCCGAGATTCACTACAGCATCGGCAACTCGATGAAACCACGGCGTTAATACGTCGCACGGCCACCGCTAATGTCCAAACATTGGCCCGTCGTGAAGCTGCATTCGCTACTGGACAGGAAGTGAACCAACGCCGCGACTTCGTCCGGCTTGCCGGTGCGGCCCAGTGGGATTTTCGACAGCATCATGTTGATTTGTTCTTGGCTGAGCTGGTCGAGAATCGGCGTTTGGATTACGGCGGGTGACACGCTGTTGACGCAGATGTCCCCCTTACCGACCAACTCCTTGGCGAGCGACTTCGTCAAACAAATCACGGCGGCTTTGCTGGCGGAGTAGGGCGCCATCTTCGGGTTGCCTTCCTTGCCAGCGATCGACGCAATGTTGACGATGCGACCGAATTTTTTGGCGATCATCCCCGGCAGAACGGCTTTACAGCAGAGCGCCAATCCCGTCACGTTGATGTTAAACACGAACTCCCAGTCTTCGCGGACCAGTTCCCACAGCGGCAAGTCGCGCCCCTTGCGGCTGGCAACGCCGGCGTTGTTCACCAGGATGTCAACCGGCCCGGCCGCTTTGGTGATCTCCGCGAACACCCGCTCGACATCGGCTTCTTTGGTAATGTCGCCGACCAACGGCACGCCATTGATAGCGTCCGCAACTTTCTTGGCGCTCTCGGCAGACATATCAAACACACCCACCTTGGCACCGGCGCCCGCTAGCCGCCGACAAATCGCCTCCCCAATGCCCTGACCGCCACCCGTTACCACGGCCACTTTGCCGTCAAGCCGAAATTGCCCGTTCTCTGCTGCCATGACTGATTCCTTGGAGAGTGCTGAAGCGAAAACATCCTCCCCATACGGTAAGCATGTCCTCGTGTGTCGGCCAATGGATTTGCAAGAAGTGTCGATGCGGTACTCAGTTGCGAACAATCAATGCCTTCGGCCCATGAGATTGCACTTCCCCAATGATCGCGGCGGCGAGGGTGCCCACTTCGTTCAGTCGTTTCACCAGCGTCGTCGCTTTCACGGCATCGACACTGATGAGCAACCCACCAGACGTTTGGGCATCGTAGAGAAACTCGAACCGGAACGGGTTGAGGTTGGCGTCGAAGCGGCTGTCGGGTTCGGTGTACTCGCGGTTGGTTTTGCTGGCCCGTGTGCGGTATTTCGTGATCGGGAGTTTCTCAAGCCCCGCGAAGACGGGCAGGGCGTTCAAGTGAAGCACGAGCGTCGTGTGGCTACCCAACGCCATCTCGTAGGCATGTCCCGCCAAGCCGAACCCGGTCACGTCCGTTGCCGCGTTCGCGCCGACTTCGAGCATCGCGTCGCACGCCGATTTGTTGAGTTGCACCATACTTTGGCAAGCGAGTGTCAGTAACTCTGGCGGGCAGACTTTTCGCTTGGCCATCGTGGTGATGAACCCCGTCCCGAGGGGCTTCGTTAAAACCAACACGTCACCCGGTTTGGCGGTGGCGTTCGTGAGGATTTTATCCGGGTGGATCGTTCCGGTCACCGACAGTCCAAACTTAATTTCGGCATCTCGAACGGTGTGCCCGCCGACGATCACGCAGCCCGCCGCTTGGCACCGCTCCGCCCCACCCGCCAGGATTCGCCCCAGCCATTCCGTGCTGAGTTTGTCGTCCGGGTAGCCGACGAGGTTCATCGCCGTGACGGGCTTGCCGCCCATTGCGTAGACATCACTTAACGCATTCGCCGCGGCGATTTGGCCGTAGATGTACGGGTCATCGACGACGGGCGGGAAGAAGTCGAGCGTCTGCACGATCGCCAGTTCGGGCGTGAGGCGATACACCCCCGCGTCGTCGTGGGTGTCCGTACCCACGAGGAGATTCGCGTCCGTCACTTTTGGTAAGTAGCTCAGAACCTGAGCAATGCCCGCCGGCGGCAACTTACCCGCTCACCCCGCGCACGAGGCGTAGTCCGTGAGCCGCTTCTTCCGCCCAAACCACATGGCAATCACCCTTGAGAAAAGCACACCAACGAGAGTTGTGTGGCTCTCGTTGGTGTGTAAACCAAATTACTTCTTCAACTTGCTCGTCACCATGTCGATGATGGCGGCTTCGTCCGGAAACTCGCCGGTTTCGAGTTTTGAATACACGAGTTCGTTGCCGAACTTCACTTCAAAACACCCGCCGGTGTCCGGGACCAATTTGAGGTCCGAAATCTGACGCTTAAACCCGGAAAGAATGTGGCCCGCCAAACTGAGGGCCTTCGGTTCGTAGCCTCAGGACGTGCAATACTTAATTTCGATGTTCATCGAACGCCTCGGTAAAGCCACGCCGAATGCGGCAACCATTACCGCACTCCCGTGGCAGTTGCATTCTAGGCAGTGTGACGCCGGTCACCACGCAATTGGGTTAGGACTTAGGCAACAGGCTTTGGAATTGGCTTGCGGAACGGGTCGATTGTTTGGGTCGTGTGAAGCACGACCCACGCGATTCCCGGTCGGCGTGGGTCGCGGAAAACCGTGACCGTACACAGGCTGGTTTGGTCGTCTTTGAGTTTTTTGAAGTTGAACTGGCCGTCCGTAATCACGTACATCTTGGCGAAATCGTACCGGGGGCTGTTCGGTTGGCGGATGACAAACGTGACGACGGGTACGTCACGACCTTGCTCGGTTTGCTTGCTGTGTTCCAGGTAATTGAAGTAATCGAACTCGATCGGGGCCGTCGTCGGCAAATCTTGTGACGCCAACCATTCTTGAACGCTTCGTTCCGGCGTTTCTAGAAACCGCTCGTTGGTCCAAGCCAGTTGATGGGTGTCGAAAGCGGGCCGTAAGTTGTGGAAAACCCCCGTCGCAAAACCCACGGCCAATAACAAACAAGCCGCAAGGCTTGCTACGGTCAGCAGCTTGCGGCGGAACCGGGTGGTTTGCTTTGTGGCCGTTGCCATCAGGACGCGGTTCTTCGCACCGGCTGGTACAAGAACCGATTTCATCGCTTTGGTGATGGACGCATCAAACGTCGCTTGCTGCTGGAGTTGCAGGCTGCAGGTGGGGCAACTTGCCACATGTGCATTTAACGCGGTGACATCGTCCCGCGACAATTCGCTTGGACCAAATGTCCGGTGGAACGCTAGGAGTTGGCGGGCGAGATTACAATCCATCACAGGCCCTCCGGGAGCCGTCCGTCTTGCGATCGGAATTCGGGTCGAGGCGATTTCGCAAGTACGACTTTGCACGGGCCAACCGGGACATTACGGTACCGATCGGCAAATCCATCTGGTCGGCGATGTCTCTGTAGCTGAAATCTTCAAAGTAAAACAAGATCAAAGGCGTGCGGAACGTCTCATCGAGTTCATTCAGCACATCTTGCAGCTTCCCCGGATCAATATCGGTTGCCGGATCGGGGGCGGATTCGGGAAGGTCGCCTACGCTTTCCAGGGACACGGTCCGGTGCCGTTTTTGATCCCGAACCTTGTGCAAATACGCATTCCGCAAGATACGAAACAGCCACCCCTTGGCTTTGTCCGGCTCCCGTAGCTGCGACAACCGTAGCATCGCCTTACTAAAGGTATCTTGGGTCAAATCCTCCGCATCGGCGGACGATCCGGTCAGTCGGTAGGCATACCGATAGAGCGAATCGTAGTGAGCTTCGATCAGTTCACGGACGCCCGTGCCAGCTAACCCCATTCGACGCACCCTTGAAATTATCTAACAGACTGGAACCCGATCCGTTCGATTTTATTCCCGTCATTCGAGAAATGCAGTGTTTGCTTCACGGTGTTCGGTACGATCTTCGTATTTTCTGGTTCAATTTTCTGCCATAACTCGAACTCAAGCATCAAGTTAAGTCATTTTGCCGAACTTGGGCCGAATTTATGGGGAATAATCCCGCTGGCTTTGTATCTATTGAAATGAGGACACACCGCGCGATTCAAGAA
>JANLRE010000663.1:0-3240 GCA_031368205.1 Fimbriiglobus sp.
GGTGCGTGTCGTTCGTCCAACGGTTGAGGCGGGCGTTGCCGGAATACTTGTCGTCGCGGTCAATGAGGGTGGGAATCAGGACGCGGCAGCCGTTGCGGGCGAGGCGGAGGCCGAAATCGTCACCGGGTTGCAGCCCCGCGAGTTGTTCCGGTTGCTGATCGGCGTGGGGGACGGCAACAACGTTGGCGAGCGGTTTACCTTTCGGTTCGATGAGCAAGCCTTCCGCATCGACGCCGTTCACCACGGCCCAGCGCACCGTGTGAATCTTGCACCCGGCGATTTCTGCCAGCAACGGCGGCTGATGCGGCCCGCTAACGTACTCCAATTTCGCAGGCAAACGCGGGTCAACGACGCCGAGGATGTGCTTCAACCGTTCGCGTTTCTGCGGGATCGCTTTGGTGAGTGATTCCTTTGTAGCAAACGCTTCCTTCCAAAGTTCATCGCGCTTCTTAGGCGCGTCACGCAACTCGCGGTCGAGGTACTTGTGAATGCCATCGACCATTTGCTTGGCAAGGTCGCCGGGTTCGGTGAGCGGTTTGGTGCCGGGCAGGGGGTCGCCTGCGGTCAGCACTAGGGGCGTTGTGATCCATGCGAAAACGAGGGCGATGACGTGTCGTTTTCGCATGGCTGCTACTCGTGATGCGGTTGGGATGAGCTTAAAAGAGTTCGTGAACGGGTTCGGCTTCGACGACTCTCGCGGGTTTCCCGTTCGGGCCGGGAATCGTCGTCGTGGTCGGGATGCCCATGGCGTGATAAATCGTGGCGACCAGTTCGGAACAGTGAACGGGGCGCGACTTCGGTTCGCTGGTTGTCGCGTCCGATTCACCGATGACACGTCCGCCTTGCACACCGCCGCCCGCAACGATCGCCGTCCAGCAGTTCGACCAGTGGTCGCGCCCGCCGTTGCCGTTCAGCTTCGGGGTACGCCCGAATTCGCCGACCGCAACGACGAGCGTGGTATCGAGCTTGCCGATCTCGGCTAACCTTTCGATCAGGTCTGTGAACACGCCGTCGAATGTGGGTGCCACCTCGTTCTGATAATCGGTTAGTGTCGTGCCGAGTGACCCTCCGTCGGCGTGGCAATCCCAGGAAATTGCGTTGAAGACAGTCGGGTAGGCGTTCACGGTCACAAAGGGATCGCCGTGCTTCGCGGCCATGAAACCGCAGTCAACAGAAATCGGGAAAGAAGACTGATGATCCAGTGACAGCGGGCGGCATCGCGGCATTTGTAGATAGCCGGAGTCCTGGCCTCGTGACAGGCTCAGGCCCGTTTCAACAACATTGCTCGGTAAAACCCACCACGAGTTATTTCTTCTAGTTTCACTGGTCATGCAAGCGACGACGGCTCCAACGCATGGCCAAGCTTGGCCGTCGCCGAAGCGTCGTCCGGTGTTCAGCAGTTGGAAGCCGTTTTCGTGGATCGGGGCGTGTTCGTGGTGCATCGCGCGGATGAGCGAGAACTTGTCGCTCATCGCGGCCATTTTGGGGAACAGTTCCGTGAAGTGGACGCCCGGCGTTCGGGTGGCGATCGGTCGGAACGGGCTGCGGATTTCGCTCGGGGCGTTGGGCTTGGGATCCCACGTGTCGAGTTGGCTGGGGCCACCCGTCAGCATCAGGAAGATACACGCATCGGCGGTCGCTTTGTGCGAAGTCACGGGGCTGGCTCGCAGTGCCGTGGCGGGAATGGTTGCGGCGAGTGTGGCCGCCGTGGTGGCTTGTAGGAATTCGCGTCGGGTGTGTTTTTGGCCGATCATGATCCGCTCGCAACTTGCGGGAATGGATGGAACGGCCCTATCGTAACGATCCTCGTGGCTCACGCAATCAAAAAGCGATCTGTGATTTAATTAGGCTTTACGCGGCTTCATCGACTGGCAGGCGTTCGAGGGCGGCGCTGACGGGTTTGAACGCCCGCAACACCATTACTCGACCGATGAGGCGTTGGGTCAACCCCACGGGGGGGAATCGCCAGACGTAGGGCAACTCGGCGCTCCGGATGTGACGCTTGGCACTGCGGTGTTCGCTGAATCGCGGGAAGAGCTTTTTCAGGCCGTGGGCGGAGTAACGCTTCGCAAAGGTGAGGTCCGAGGGTTGGCAATACCAGTGACGCAGTGGCAGCATGATGCTTTGCCAGAAAGTCACGTCAAACCGCGCGGGGGCCAAGACGAAGACCTTACCGCCGGGCTTCAACACGCGATAAAGTTCCGCAACAAGTTTCGGCAGATCGGTCGGCGGGGTGTACAACAGGTTGAGGTACGCCAGATCGAACTGCCCCCGAGAAAAGGGCAGTGTCAGGTCCGTTGTGGTATGACTGACCCGAATCGTTAGCCCACGGAGTTCAAAGTTGCGCCGAATCAGCGCCGGGTGGTCGGCTGGGGTTGCGCAAATCGTGACCGCAGTTCCGTGGCGTTGGTACTGTAGTGCATCCGTTCCCGCGCCGGGGCCGAACATCAGGAGTGTCTCGTTGGCGTGACGGGTGAACTCTAACGTGCGGCGAATCCAACCACCATGTGGGGCATACCGCTTAGTTTCGAGTTCTTCAAACCACGCCCGCGAGTACGGTTCTAATTCACGCGACGCGGGCTTCACGCACAGTGGGCGTAGAAGTTCTTGGGAGACGAGTTTTTGCGGGTCCAGAGATTCCAACGCGACCGCGTCGTCGCTCTCGGCAGCTTCAGGGCTATCGAGGGCGTCGCGGAAGATGCGAAACGGACCTAACGGAACGGATGCCATGACCTCTGATACCACTAGAACAGGCCAGCCGTCAATGGTGAAAATGCGGAATGCGAATTGCTGCCCACTGCCAGAGTTAAAGTCATAACCCGAAGTCGCTTGGAGTAAGAATGAGTGAGACGCATGAGCGGGGGGCGCGAGTTCGCCACGTGTGGAAATCGGTCCGCCAGTTGTTGAAGCCGAACGCGGCCCCGCCGAACTTGGAAGCCGAACTCGCGGAGTTGCGGTTGAAGGCGCCCGCTCCGATGTTCTGGTTGTTCGGTAAAACGCAATCGGGCAAAACGTCGCTGGTGCGGTACTTGACCGGCGAGGACGATACCGTCATTGGTAGCGGATTCCGCCCTTGTACCCGGACTTCGCGCATCTATCCGTTCCCGACCGAAGTCGCCCCGGTGATGACCTTCCTGGACACTCGCGGCGTCGATGAACCGGGCTACGACCCCGCCGAAGACTTGAATCAATTTGATTCCCAAGCCCACCTGATTATCGTGACCTGTCGCGTGACCGACT
>JANLRE010000681.1:0-3556 GCA_031368205.1 Fimbriiglobus sp.
TCGTCCGCTGCTTCGCGCCAGAAATACCGCACGCCTTGAACTCTTCAACGGTTAATTGCAGCACACGGGCCGGAATGATTTTGTTCTTCACCTTCGCCCGGAACTTCGCGGTGATCGATTGCGCCGCCTTCACCGAAATGAGTTGCGCGATCACCGCCCGGACGAGGGAAGCGAAGATGTCCTGCTCCGGTACTAGCGTACACGCTCCGACTTTCGTGATGATCGGCACCAACTGTGGCGAGTTCGCGTTGAGGTGCGTTTCGGCGGCAATCAACAAGGTGGCGAAATCGGTAGACATGGCGTGTGCCTCGGCCACGGAAGTCCGTGGGTTTTAGCGATGACGCGCGGCACGTCGTCGCAATAGTGTACGGATTTGAAGTATAATTAACACCACCGCGAGGATGCCAAATAGCGCCACAAGCAGAAAGACCTTATTGCGGATTTCGTCCCATTTTCGTTGTTCAACAACAGCGTCCGGTTCAACCGGAACTGCGTCACTGGGTAACGCGACATCGCCAGCTTCGGGCGGCAGCTTCGCCACGGCTTCCCGTGTCGCGGTTCGGTGCGACATCAGGATTTTGCGGTTCGTGTACCCTCGGCCCCAAGTGCATTGGTCGAAGATTTGGTCGGCCTCGCGCAACTGCCCGTTGGCGGCGTAGACCTCCGCGAGGAGCCACAACATCCGGGTGTCGTCCGGGGACCAGAGCAGCAGTTGTTGCACGATGGCGAGGGCGTCTGGTGGCAGCTTCGCCTTCTCGGCGGCGGCGAGTTGTCCCGGTTCGTACTGCCCGGCTTCGTTCACGAACTTCAGCGCTGGGGCGTCGGATTTTGCGGGGAACAGCGGGTACACATTTTGCACCTCGGGCGGTTCGCGCAGGAGTGTTTCTTGATGCCGCAACCGCAGCCAGCGTGCGTAATAATCTCGTTCCAACTTCACGAGCCAGCGGGTTTGGTCCGTGTTGGCGCCGGGCAACAGGGCGGGCGGTTCGGCGTCGAAAGTGGCTAACCCGTGCACACGAATCGCGTCGCTCCATTCGCCACGGGCCGCGTGTGCATGGGCTAATGTCACGAGGGCGACGTAGTCCGGCACCCGGTCCCGCGTCCGTGCTTCCAACAGGTTGACCGCGTCCGCCGCCTTGCCGATGCGGATGTAATCCACGGCCAGTGCCACCGGATCCGGGTTCTTGCCCCGTTGTTCGATCCGCAACTTCGCGGCCCCGCGAAACGTGGCTTTCCCATCGAGCATGTCCGGCAACGCCGGGTTCACGGCATTCAGTCGATCGTCCAGAAACGACTTGAATTGCGGCACATAGGGCAACTCCGTACCCCGTTCGGCTTCCATGCGAAACGGCGTCGGCTCCGCAGCGGTGTAAATGCCCGCGTTCGCGTTCGCAACCGCAGTCAAAATCAGCAGCGATGCAACCCAACGCGCCACAGGCAAACTCCGCACAAGAAGGCCCCTCACCCCGTCACTTCGCTGATTGTATCGCATCCGCCGTTTCCACGCGCTTCAACCAACGATCCAAAACGAACGTGCCGAACGGGACGACAGACGCCACCGCCGCTGCTAGCCAAAACGGGACCGACCACCACGGCCGACGGACAGTCACTTCCACCACGCTCAGGCAGAATAACACGAACAGTCCGCCGTGAAGCGAGCCGACAATCTTCACTGCAATCGGGATGTCGGCGAAATATTTCAACGGCATTGCAATCAGCAGCAAGATGAGAAACGAACACCCTTCGATCAACCCAATCACCCGTAACCGGCCAAGCGGCGTGTTCAACATGTGTCGAATAACCTGAAGTTGAAAAGTAACTGCTCAAAACATCTGATTCGCAGATCCGAATCGTCAGTTCACTAGCGCCCGGTAAACAGCACCGAACCGCGACCGAGTAGCATTTCGAGTTCATCGACCTGAACCGCAGTTGGGTTCACGGAGTAGTCGTTGCTCAGTTTGAACTGCGCGGCTTTGCCGGACATGTCGCGGATGCTCAGATACACCGGACACGGCCCGCGATTTCGTTTCAACACCGACGCCAAACCATCCAATTTCCGGATCGTGTCTTCGTGGTCGTCGTATTGCATCCGGATGACAAGCCCGCGTGTCAACTCCTTGCGGGCTTGGTCTAACGTCATCACTTTTTCGACGATCACGTCCGGTTCGGAGGAGCCGTCACGCCATTCAACGTGGCCTTCAAATAACAACATACTGTCTTCAACAACCTCCTCCTTGAACCGCGTGTATTGATCGGACCACAGCACACACTTGGTTTGCCCGGTGAAGTCTTCCAAGCGAAAAATAGCGAACCGCGTCCCTTGGTTGCGACCGGCTTTAATCACCCGCGTATCGAATTGCGTCACCATGCCACCCAACCGCACCTCGGCCCCCGCGTTGAGCTTCAACACCTGGGCGGAATCGTGGGTGCGGAACCGCCGCAGTTGCTCGTCGAACTGAGCGAGTGGGTGGCTGGAGATGTAAAAATCGAGCGATTCTTTCTCGAATTTCAGCTTTTCCAGCTCCGGCCATTCGTCCATTTCGGGCAAGCCTTCGCCGAACTGGAACCCCGTTTTCGGTGCGTGACCGTTCGTTTCGGGTTCGTCGTCGAAGATGTCCAGAAGGCTCTTTTGCCCGCGCCGTTTGTCGTCCGCTTTGTTGTCCGCCGCCTGCGCTGCACGCGGCAACGCCGTGATGGAAGCGGCACGTTTATTCTTGCCGAAACAATCCATCGCACCGGCTTTGATAATCTTTTCGATCGCGGCTTTTGTCACAGTCCGCAAGTCAACACGCTCACAAAAATCGAACAGATCCTTGTAGAGACCACTGGCACGGACTTTCACAATCTCTTCCGCAGCGCCACGCCCCAACCCTTTAATTGCGGTCAGGCCGAATACAATTTTACCGTCAACAACATCAAAGTCCGGCTGCCCCTTGTTCACATCGGGCGCTAGTACCTCCACACCCATTTTCCGCGCGTCGGCAATATGATCGACCAAGATGTCCCGTTTGTTGCTGTCATCTATTTCTGATGACAACAGCGCCGCCATGAACTCCGCCGGGTAGTACTTCTTCAAGTAAGCCGTGTGATAGGTGACGTGTGCATACGCGGCACTGTGAGATTTGTTGAACCCGTACCCGCCGAACTTCACGATTTGCCCGAAGATTTCGTCCGCTTTCTCGGCAGTCATCCCGTGTTTCATGGCACCAGCAATGAAATCGACTTTACGGGCATTGATGATGTCGTGGTTCTTTTTACTGATCGCCTTGATACAGGCATACGCCTTCGATAACTCAATCCCGCCCATGCGGTTCAACATCCGCATCACTTGTTCTTGATACACCATCACACCGTAAGTCTCACTCAACACTTCTTCCATGATGGCGTGCGGATACTCTGGCTTCTTGCGGCCATGCTTGCACTCGATGTATTCATCCACCATCCCGCCCTCAAGCGGTCCGGGACGGTACAACGCGGTGCAGGCGACAATGTCCCGAATGTTGTCGGGCTTCATGCGTTTCAATAATTCGCGGATTCCTTCCGATTCAAATTGAAA
>JANLRE010000730.1:0-1367 GCA_031368205.1 Fimbriiglobus sp.
TGACCCAGGCGCCACCCAGGCGACTTACGTCGCCGGTTCGCCGGGAAGGATTTTCGTGGGCACCAGCCGTTGAAACGGTTCGCCCAGCAGCGATTCCAGGTACGGCGTGACACCGCAGAACTGGCGGAGTGCTTGGTACTCTTTGATGAACATCGCGTCCCCGATCGGGGCACCACGAACGGCGCGAATCATCAGGTTGCGGGCGGTGTGGTCGGTGCTGACGAACTCGACGATGTCCGTGTGGTAGCCCAACATCCGGAGGGTGAGGGCGCGGAACGAATCGGTGATGAGATCGGCGGTGCGTTGTTGCACGATGCTGTGGCGAAACAGCGGACGCAGCACTTCGCTTGGGCCATCGGCGCGGAGTTGCTGGTTCAAGTGGTGGTGGCAGCACGGCACGCTGAGCAGCAGCTTGGCTTCGCGGGTGATCGCCATTGCGATGGCGTCGTCGGTAGCGGTGTCACACGCATGGAGCGCAACGACGATGTCCGGCTTCACGTTCATGGTGTCGATACGGCCAACCGTGAATGACAACTTGTTGGCAGTGAGTTGCTGGGATCGCTCCACACTTTTGCGGATCACGTCTTCATTCACGTCAATGCCGTGGATGCGGGCGGGGATTTGCAGCACGTCGTTCAAGTAATGGTGCAGCGCCAGCGTCAAGTAACTGGAGCCGCAACCGCAATCGAGGATCACGACATCGCGGCCCAAAGTTCGTAACCCGGTGTCGTCGAGGCAGTGCAGGAGTTGCTTCAAAAACTCGTTGATCTGGGTGTACTTGCCGCGCATCGACGGTCGGACGTGGCCGTCGCGCGTGAGGATGCCCATGACTTCGAGCAACCGATTCGCGCGGCCTTCCGGGAGCGGGACATCTTTCACACGATTGTGGGCGAGGGGGACTGCTTCCGACGAAGTTACTTTGCGCCGCCCGATTTGAACTTGGCCCTTTTTCGTGGTGCGGATGTCGATTTCTTCACGACTCGTCGTCAGGTGAATCCCGGCATAGCCGAGGTCTAGTAACTCGTTGAGCGGGGTCGTGATCTCGTTCGCGCGGAAGTTCTTCGTGATCGTCTTTTTGCCATCGAAGTAGCCGAACTGCCAGTGCCGTTCGCCGCGCAGTTCCACGGGACGGATCACGACTCGAACCCAACTCGATTGCCGGTTCCCCCGTAGCGTGCCGCCAAACGTCGCGCGATGAAACTCCGGCAGGGTTACGGTCTCGGTGACGAGTTGCTGCCACGGTTGTTGTGCTTCCATGACATCGTTTTATCTATTCGGAGTGACACCGTAGTCATGTTGATACTGGTTTTGTTAACCCGACGCGCAAGCGAGTGATAGGCACAATAGATATAGAGGCAACTTCAAAA
>JANLRE010000735.1:0-4749 GCA_031368205.1 Fimbriiglobus sp.
CCCAACCGGGCGATCTTTGACGGCCCGCCCAGTAACTTGTTCGGCACGCCGGTGGTGCGGTCCTCGCAGGTGTCCGCAACCCGCACCAAGGGAAGTGCCACCAACTTGACGTACATGCTGCTCGGGTACTTTCCGGATTGGATCGTGGCGCGAATGGGCGTGATGGAGTTCCTCGCCAGCGGTCACGGCGACACGGCCTTGCAAAACGACCAAACGTTCCTGCGCGGCATCCAACACATCGACGCCGGCCCGCGACAACCCACCAGCTTCGTCATGTGCGACCAACTCGTCGTGGCGTAACCCAAGTGGTTCAGGATAGCCGTGCGGCACGGCTATCCTTTTTTATTTCGGAGCACGTCATGGCAATTCAAACCTTGTCGGACCTCAAAACAATGTTCGCAATCACCGGAACGGGTGACGACGCGATGTTGACGCAGTTGCAAACGGCGGCGGATTCGTTCGTGGGAGAGTTTTGCGGGCGGTCGTTCGAGGGTGGCAGGTTTACCGAAGATCACCCCGGTGGCACCCGAGTGCTGTTCCTGCGGAATTTCCCCGTCATCGCGGTCGAATCGGTCAAAGTCGATCTGCTGCGTCAGTTCGGGACGGGCACGGTCCGCGACGCCAGCACTTTCACCGTACATCCCGATCGTGGCGTGGTTGAATCGCTGTCCGGGCCATTCGTCGTCACGCACCCCGGTTGGCCGCCACGACACGACGAGTTCCCCAACACGGTGCGCGTGGTTTACACCACGGCTACGAACGCCATGCCGGGCGTCGTCACCCAAGCCTACGGCGAACTCGTGGGGCATTGGTACCGTCAAGCCAAAACGCACGTGGCCACGGGGCAACTGAACGTCGGCACGCAAACCAACGGGACCACTTCGACAACGTACCCGTGGGGGCAATCCACCGGGATGAAGGTTCCGGCCAGCGTGCTGGCCCTGCTCAACACAGTGCGGGTACCGCGGTTGTAGTTTGAAAGATTGGATTTTCCAAAGGGTGGTTGAACCGGGTCGTCCGGTTCAACTACCCTTTTTTTCGTTGCTAGGCGCCAACGAATGGCCGCGTCACAGGTTATGTCGATGAGTCGGTTTGCTGGACAGCTTGGGACAAGCCGGGTATCGTGGCTTGCCCGCATTGGTACCCGCGACCTTCCACGCTGTGGGATGGACGACACATGATGCGGGAACTTGGCCGACTCGCTGGGATCGTCCCGGTTGCCATCCCAGAAGCTCCCGCCGCAACGAGTTGCGTGACCCCAGACACTGATACGCCCCTCCCGAATTCGCCGTCGAACGAGGAGTCTGATTGGATCGCTGCCGCCCAACTGGGCGACCGTCAGGCGTTTGGCAAGTTGGTCGAACGCTACTGGGATCGGCTCTACCGCTGGCTGTACCAACTGACCCGCGACAAGCACAAAGCCGAAGATTTGACGCAAGAAACGTTCTTAAAGGTGCTGGGGGCGTTGGGGTCGTTTCGGGCGGGCACAAACTTCCGCGCGTGGGTGTTCCGGATCGGGCACAACAACTTTGTGAACCTGAAACGCTCCGAACGCCGGGTAACACAAACGCTCCCCGACGACGCCCCGAGTCGAGAACTGAGCGGCCCCGACGACACCGCTGCGGACCGCGAAACCCTCCGCGTCGTGGCCCAAGCCATTGCCGAACTTCCGACGGAATTCCGCTCGGCGTTGATGTTACGAGCCGACGAAGGACTGTCGTTCCGGGAAGTGGCCACGATTTTGAACATCACGGAAGAAACCGCCCGGTGGCGCGTCTTCAAGGCGCGGCAACGGTTGATGAAGACGCTGGGTAACGAATTGTTTAACGGTGACAGTCCGGAAGAAACTCCGACTTGAGTGTTGTCATGAAGTGCGATGTTGTTCAAACCCGGTTGCTCGCGGTGCCCGATGTTCGTCGGCTGCCGACGGACCTCCGTGAGCACGTGACCGGCTGCCGGGCTTGTGTGGGATTCCTGCGTGGATTGTCGAAGCTGGATGCGCTGATCCCGAGGATTCCGGTGCCAGCCTCGTCGCCTGAAGTGCAAGTGACGTTCTTTGAACACATCGCGGCCAACACGCCGATCATCACGCGCTATTCCGCCGTGCCCCGACGGGATTCGAGCGGCACGCTTTCGGCGATCTGGGCCAAGCGTGAACAATGGCAAATCGCAGCGGGTGTGGCGGCTTCGCTCATGGTCGGCGTCGTGGTCTGGTGGTTTGCGACAACGACGCAGACGCAAACTCGCCCCGAAGTGGTGAAGCTTCGTCATGAGTTACTCAGCCGAGAAGTGAAACACCTTGCGGCCTTGACGAAGGCGAACACCGCCCAGGACAGAATTGCGGTGTGGGCGAACTTTGCGCAGGAGTTGCAAACCGAAGTGAAGAACGTCCACCTGATGGCCCAAGGCAACGAGATGGTCACCCTGGAGCGGATGTTCGACAAGACGGTCAACGAAGGTCTCGTCAAGCAAGCCGCAACCCTGGAAAACTTGACCGTGGCCGATCGGCAAAAGTCGTTGAAGGACGCGGTGAGCAAATTGAAGGCTGCCGAAGACGACGCGCTGACGCTGGCCAACAACGCCACGCCAACGTCCAAGCCGGTTCTAAACAGAATGGCCAAGACCGCGAGGGATGGCCGCACCCAACTCGAAACCATCATTAAGAGCGGCAAGGTGGCTTCCTAACATGACCCGATCCGCCTACACCCTGATCGTGTTCGCCACCCTGGCAGCCTGGGCATCCGCCCAACCGACGCCACGGGCTGATGACCGCCTGCGTTTGTTACAAGCGAACCAATTGCTGCTCGAAGACCTGCTCGAACACGGCTTGAAGCTCTCGCAAACCGGCAACAAACTCGACCAAGCCGACGAGTGCCGCAACGCCATGACCACGCTGGGTCGCGTCCTCACCAACGTCACCTCGGATCCCAGTGCCGACCCCGACCGCATCGCCGAACTCAGCGATCAACTCAGTGAACTCGTCACCGACGGCCTCGCCCCCACCCTGGCCGAAGTGCGCGACCGCATCAAATCCGGCTCCCCCGACGGCCCCCGCCTGAGCAAAATCGAGAAGCAAGCCACCACCGACCTGCAAACCATTCAAAGCGCACTCCCCACCGACGGTCGCCTCGGCCAGTCCACGAAAGTGCAAGCCGCCCAAAAGAAACTCGACGTGGCCCGCAAGCTGATCGAAGGCAAGTGAACCAGAAATAGCTACCCTGGTCAGAGTTAAGGGTAGTCTCAGTACCCGAGTTGTTCGCTCAACTTGGCAGGGTCAGCGAAGGCAGCTCGTATCTCGGCTGCCCACTCGGGCGATCCGACCGATACGCCGACCAGAGACCGACAGCCGTCGGCAAACGTACTGTGAGGTTGGGCCAGAAACAGCGAAAACCAAATTGCTTCCGAAAGCGGATCGGGGGTGTGCCAAGTAGACATCAAACACGAGTCATCAGTTTCAGAACGAGAACACATTTCCACTTCAGTCTCGTCAAATATGTCGTGAACTCGCTCGCAATCTGGTCCCCAGCAACACACGTAAACACAACCGGACCGGATCAGGAACTCCACGACAGTGCCGATCTCCGCGACGCTGGCTTGCCGGGAATCCCACGCGAGTAAGCACACATAATACGGACTGGGCACCGACAGCAATCTCGGGATGTCGTCAGAACTGAGAGCATCGAGTGCATACAGGGATCGACCCAGTCTGTGTTCCCGTCCGATCAACTCCATCGTAACGCACCTTTTCACAGCCCATGAACTTGTCTCCGAGAACGCCTACATCCTTTCAATAGCTTTCCCGGTTCGCCGGGGTTAGGCGGGACATTTTTTGGTGGTAGTTTGTCTATTGATCTTCGTTTTCTACCCCAACGGGGTTGTTCCATTAGCCCAGGGTTGCGGGCCGCAGGCCCGTTACCCTGGGACGCTTCCGCCCTGGGCGGTTGCTCCATCCGCCCACGGAAACCTGTTGGCGATGGGCGGTTCCCAGGGTTTCACCCTGGGCTAATCGAACAACCCCGTTGGGGTAGAAAACCAGTCTTCTGCTAACGTGAACAAATTTCCCGCCACCTTCCGTGACGCTTACCCTTCGCCGGGAATGACCAACCCAGCTACTTGACATCCCAGATCATCGCGTTGATACTCATACCACTTCGTGCCCCCTCTTCCAACGAAAGTGATTTCGGCCATGCGTTACTTGTTCGTCCTGCTGTTCGGCGTGTCGGTGTCGGTGGCTTCGGCACAAGACGCGACTGTGAAAATCGTCAAGAAAAATGACACGACGCTGGAGCTACGGCACGGTGCGGACCTTGTGGCAAGCTATCAACACGGCGGCACGGTGAAGTTGGAAAAAGCCGACGGGACCAAGCCGCTGGCGAAGCCGTTCTTCTATCCACTCATCGCGCCGAACGGGATGCCGGTGACCCGCGACTGGCCGATGGTTCGCGGCAAGGCGGGGGAAACGACCGACCACTTTCACCAGAAATCGGTCTGGTTTTGCCACGGCGATGTTGTGCCGGAAGGGATCGAACTGAAAACCAAGTCGTCCGACAAGCGCGTGAAGGGCGTCGATTTCTGGGCGGAGGGTAAGGACCACGGTCGAATCGTCTGCACCAAGGTTTCGGAGCCGGAACAACTTGCTGCCAACCACGCGAAGATCGGCACGGTCAATGAATGGCGCACCCCGGATGACGTGACGATTCTCGTCGAAAACCGCACGATTCACTTCACGACACTCCCGCAGGGTCGGCT
>JANLRE010000750.1:0-12620 GCA_031368205.1 Fimbriiglobus sp.
CCTTCGATCCGTGGATGCCGGTGCGTCTGCTACGGTCTTGGTTCCGGGGGATGTTGCACAGCGTCTGGCGTGGTCCGGAAGATTGGCGCCTGGCGTACCTGACGTTCCTGCTCTTTTGGGTCGGCCTCATCACGGCACCGATTGTGATCGGCATCCCGATGCTAATCGCGTCGTACTTCTTCGCCCGCGCTGCCAGTGGTTTGGCCAAAGAAAAGAACACCGTCCTCGGCGCCCGACGATGGTTGATCTACCCGCCGATTGTGCTGGTGAGCGTGCCGCTGTTCCTGGCCGTGGTGTTCGTGCCAATCGTCGCGGCACCAGCAACTATGGCGATGGTCCACGAAACGGAACTCTACCAACTATATGTCGCAAAGACCCACCCGGACGGTACGGTCACACTGCAACAACTTTCACCAGGAACTCATCTGCTTCGCAGTCTGGGAATCACACAAGGTTCGGACAAAAAATGGGTGGTGGACCCGTCGTCCCGCGCGTGGCACGAACAGATCATGAACGCGCAACGGCGGTTGCCAAGCAGTCCGTTTCCAAAAAGTACGTGGGCGTTGGTCCCGTTCGTGACCCTCGGCGCCTTCCTGTTTTGGTGGACGCTGTGCGGGCTGTTCTTCTGGGCATTCCCGAAGTGGGTGACGACGATTTTCTTCCCCCTTCTCGAAGGCTACGACTGGCTGCACGGCGTGCGAATCGCAACGATCTTCGGCATCGGCTTCGGCGTGTGGGCCGGGTTTGCGATGCGCGTCTTTGACGTGGTTCCGTGAGGCTGCGTTTAAGAGTAGAGGGTGGAGAGTGTGAGTGTGAAGTCCGTTTTTTCTGACTCTCCACTCTCCACTCTCACACTCTACTTCCGGCTCTTCGCGTGATGGAACGGCAGCCAACTCCCATTCTGCTTGCTGCTGGCGACGCATTGCGTGATGAACAACATGCCTTCGACGCCGTCGTACACGTTCGGGTAGAGCGTGTTGACGGCTTCGGTTTTTTCCCCGGCGATGCGTTTGGTGAAGGCGTCGTAGGCGGCGGCGTAGACGTTGGCGAAGGCTTCAAAGAAGCCTTCGGGGTGGCCACTCGGTAGCCGGCCCGATGCAACGGCCAAGGGGCTGAGGTACGGCCCGCCGGCGCGGGTGTAAATTTTCTGCGGTTCACCGTTCTGGCGGACGATGAGTTTGTTCGGCTCTTCCTGGTGCCATTCGAGCGACTTCTTGGTGCCGTCGATTTCGATGATGACATCGTTCTCGCGGCCGTGGCTGATTTGCGACGCGGTCACCGTGCCGAGTGCGCCGTTGTCGTACCTGATGATCGCCGTGCCATAGTCGTCGAGTGCGCGCCCCGCTTCAAACGATTTCAAGTGGCAGCAAATCTCTTTCGGCAACAATCCCGTCATGAACCGACCGAGGTTATAAGCGTGGGTGCCGATGTCGCCGAAGCACCCGGCGATGCCGGATTGTTTCGGGTCGGTGCGCCATTTCGCTTGCTTTTGATCGGATGATTCCAGGCGCGTGCGCAGCCAACCTTGAATGTAGCTGGAACGGATCGCGTTGATCTCGCCGAGTTCGCCGCTCAGGACCATTTCGCGGGCTTGCCGCACGAGTGGGTAGCCGGTGTAGTTGTGTGTGACGGCGAACACGACGCCGGTTTTCTCGACGATCTTGACCAGTTCTTCGGCTTGCGCCAGATCGAACGTCATCGGCTTGTCACAGATGACGTTGAAACCCGCTTCCGCGAACGCTTTGGCAATCTCGAAGTGGGTGTGGTTCGGCGTGGTGATCGAAACGAAATCAACTTTGTCCGCACGCTTCGCTTCACTCGAAGCCATCTCCGCATAGCTGCCGTAAGCCCGATCCGCCGGGATGTCGTAATCCGCCGCCGATGCTTTCGCTCGTGCCGGATCGCTCGACAGTGCCCCGGCTACCAACACGGCCCGGTTATCCATGACCGCCGCCGTGGCATGAACACGGCCAATAAACGAGCCTTGGCCGCCGCCAATCAGACCCATGCGAAGCTTGCGATTCAACGGAGCATTTGTCGGCATTTGAAGTTCTCCAAATGGGGAAAAAGGGAGATTGTCGAATCGGGGATTAGAGCACTTTCCGTTTCATTGTTGCGTTCGGGTTAGCCCGACGCGCCAGCGAGGGGTCTACCGGAACGCCCCCCCGCCGTCCCAACGTTGTTCGGCGTGACTGACCGGGGCGGGACCGTCCCGACCGGACCCTTCGCTCGCGCGTCGGGCTAACAAGAACCACCAGAATGATACCGAAAACGCTCTAGGGGTTCTTATTCCATCGTCGCCAGCAGAAAAGCCAGCTTCACGGCGTTTTCAAACTCGGCGAGATCGACCCATTCTTTCACGGTGTGAATGTCGTTTTGCCCTGCCCCGAGGGTCACGGTGGGGATGCCGTGCTTAATCATCCAGTTTGCGTCCAGTCCGCCATTCGTGACACGCAGATTCGGTTCCTTATTCAACTTGCGGACCGCCGCAGCGGTGCGGACCACGACCGGGGCGTCGTCCCTCATGCGAAACGGGTGGTAGTCCGCACGGACGGTGAATTTGACGCGACCCCGTTTGCCTTCGTGGTCCGTGATTTTCGTGAGGGCGTTATCGAACGCGGCTTTGTAAGCGGTGGTAATTTCACGCACAAACTTCGGGTTGTGGCTGCGGCTTTCGCCTTTGACGTGCATATAATCCGTGACCACGTTCGTGGCTTCACCGGCGCTCTTGCCGTGCGCATCGCCGACGGAGCCGATGTTGCTGGTGCCTTCACGCCCTTCTTTGCTCACCTTGCCGAACCACCCGCGTTGCCGAATTTCAGCCATCGCCACGGCAAAAATCATCGTCGCCGAAATGCCCCGTTCCGGTGCGACCCCCGCGTGAGACGCCTTGCCGGTGATGTCCGCTTCCCAGCGATCCGCACCCACCGCCCCGACGATGACATCGGCTGCGGAGCGACCATCGAAGTTGAACCCCATCGCCACGTCGCCGAGTTCTTTCGGGTTCAAATAGCGTGCGCCGAACAGCCCGCTTTCTTCCCGGACCGTGAACAGAAGTGTAATCGGCGGGTGGTTCGGCTTCTGCGAAATCAGTTCCGCCGCGAGGCTGACGAGGACGGCGCACCCGGTCCGGTTGTCGCCACCCAACGCGGTGTTCGCTTCGTTCAGAATCTTGCGCCCGACCTGCTTCGGCTTGGCCCCGGCACACAGCGGAACCGTGTCCATATGGGTCATGAACAGCAGCGGCAAGGCGGTTTTCATCGTGCCGTTGCCCGGCAGTTGCACGATGAGGTTGCCCGTCTGCGTCGGCACCGGGATGCGGGTGTTGACGTCATCAAACTTCACGAACCGTGGCGCCACTCCGGCAGCCTTCAGAGCCGCTTGAATTTCCTTGGCAATTTTCGCTTCTTCACCCGTGATCCCCGGCACGGCCAGGAAGTGCATCAGTCGTTGGACAGCAGCGGCAGTATCGACGGGCATGATTCACTCCAAGGAAACGCGACACGAGAACACTTTGCCCCCGCGTGATGATCTTCCATTTATGATATATGTTTCTTGACCTACCGAATCCGATGAAGCCCACGAACGCCCACGAACGATCGTTCGTGGGCTTTGTCCCCTGGGTCAATGCCCTCCGGCTTGCCTCAACTGGTGCTGGGTATAAATCACAACCAGAGTTTACTACCGTTCCCATTTCAGAAAGGGTCTCTCCCATGCGGTTTCATCAGACGCCGACGCACAAGAAGGGTAAGGGGAGCTTTCACCAAATCGGGCTGGTTCGCGGCCAGTTTGGGAACGTTCCCGAAGCGACCTGGATTCCGTTCCTACAGCAGTCCGGCTTCGACGGTTGGGAAGAAGCGTCGTGGGAACTGGACTTGCGCCGGTGCGACACCGACGAGGGGGCCGCAGAATACGCCCAGGAGCGGGTGACGATGGCCAAGACGCACGGCCTGGAAATCTTCACCGTGGCCACGCACTTGCAAGGCCAGGTTCTCGGCGACGAACCGAGTGCGAAGACGTTGAATTTCTGTAGCGGCAAGGGCGACGCGAAGGCGGCCTACAAAGCGTGGCGTGCGGCCGGCAACAACCCACCCCGGACCGACCCGTACTTCGTCCCGACCGAGGTGGCAAAGCTCGTCCACGCGGAGGCGTTGAAAGATTTGTTGGCGAGCGTGCGTTATGCGGGGCATTTGTCGAAACTGCAAGGCCGCAAGGTCGCGCTGCCAGGGTTCGTGGGTAGCCCGGCGAACTGCTGGAGCCACTGGTTCCTGTTCCCGCCCCTGCCCGGTGAAATCGAAGGCTACAAGCTGCCCGATGTCCGCGAACTTTCACTTGAATTATTGGTCGAACGCTTCACGCCAGTTTGGAATCTCTGCAAGCAATACGGCGTCACGTTCGACCTCGAATGCCACCCGTCGGAACGGGCAATGGGGGATATCGAATCGGCGAGCGATTACATCAACCACATGAACAAAGCCGGGTTTGAAGGCACGGTCGGCTTCAACCTCGACGGCTCGCACATGGAGTGGCAAAACGTCTCCGTGGTTCAGTTCATCCGCGAGTTCAAAGAGTACATCCACTGCGCCCACGTCAAAGGCGTGCAAGTCGAACGGGAACACTGCCGGGGTGGTCGCCTCGGCGGGCACCGCAACATGGGCCACTGGACGAACGGCTGGAAGTTCGTCACCGCCGGGACGCAGCGGGACGCCAACAGCCTGGAAGAAATCTTCATTGAACTCAACCGCATCGGCTTCGACGGCGCCGTGAACATCGAGTGGGAAGACAACGACGCGGACCAAATGGCCGGCGCGAAAGCCGCCCTCGCCAACTGCCGTAAAGCCGACCTCCCCCCCAGCGGCATGAAGCACGACGAGATGCTGAAGGGGTAAATATTCCCTTAAACCCAGGTTGATTGCTGGTCGGCATGGGCTTAATCTTTGTGATCCATCCCCCAAGACCAATATCTTAATCGTAACTTGAATTGCAACTTACTTCACTGCTTATCGGAAAGGATAGTCCCATGTTAGAGTTGTTTGCTTGGTCTTGGGGTGGACACGGCCAAATCACCACAGCTGCGATCGGCTTAACCATTTCTGCAATGATCCAACTCAGACGAATTGACCTGTCTACTAAACTAATTGAACTCGCCAAGAAAGTCCGTTCGTTCAAAACCACAGGTGGTAATTTCGACGGACCGCAAGTCGTTGATCTTGGTTCGGCCTTGAAGTATCTTCTAAACGACTTGCCGCAATACGTTCAAGAAGTCGATTTGCACGCGGGAAATAGTCCTATCGGTGGTGAACTGCTTGACAGCACCGGCCAAGTCCGGCATTTCATGCGGAGTAAGGAAAACGTTACAAGCAACAGCGCGTATAACCAGTCGATGACTTGGATTAAGACGCATCTGACCAACGCGTGGCAAAAAATGTCGGATGCGACGAATAAAAAATACGAGTGGAATCAGATCTTCTCTTCCAATGTGACTGATTTTTACAACGGGTTGAGCGAAATGGCCGACGCGTTGCACACGGCGGAGGATTCCTATTCGCAAGGCCACGTCTCACGAATGCGGGGCAATACCAATCTGATTTGTGAGTTGCACTATTGGGATAAGAACAACAAAAAGGGAGACAAGTCCACCGGCCAACTTAAGCACGAGGAGTACGACGATCCCAACCGTGATGAGAACAAAACCTTCGCTCAGGCTGCAAAAGTGACTGCGGGTGAATTGATTGTTTGCGTCATCTCCAATTTGGACCAAAATTCGGGGACATTTGCATCCGAACTCGAAAAAATCTTGAGCAGACGCTTCAACTATTTCGGCCCATATCCGCTCTACTTATGAGATTTCCACACAACAGCGGATGTATACTCCGCATATTTCTGTGAGCTCGCAGGTTGTCCGAAAAAAACTGCCAGCTCCCAGACATAAACTGGGTGTGCGGATTTCTTCAAATCCCCAGCACGTCGTTCATCGTGTACATGCCAGCTGATTTCGTGGCCAGGAACTTAGCAGCCAGTAGCGCCCCTCGAGCATAGCTATCGCGGCTGTAGCCCTTGTGAACTAACTCCAGGGTTTCGCCGAGTGCGCTGAAGATGATCGTGTGTTCGCCGACGTTGTCCCCGGCGCGGATGGCGTGCATACCAATCTCTTCATGCGGGCGTTCGCCGACTAACCCGTCACGACCGTGGCGAATGTGCTTCTGCCCCATCTCGGCTTGGACGATCTTGGCAAAGTGTTCGGCGGTGCCGGACGGCGAATCCTTTTTGAACCGATGATGCCGTTCGATAATCTCCACATCGAAGCCTTTCCCGTTCAGCACTTCCGCCGTCAGCTTCGTGAGTTTGAACAGCAAGTTGACGACCAAGCTCATGCTCGGTGAAAACAACACCGCCGTGTAGTGGGCGGCAGCGGCAATCTCGTCGCGTTCGGCTTTATCATGCCCGGTTGTCGCCACGACGATGGGAATCTTCCGGTCCACGCACCCCTTGAGCGACGACATCGTCCCCGCCGGTGACGAGAAGTCGATGAGACAATCGACGTGGCACGAAAGCGGCAATTCACCCAGGATCGGCACCCCCAACGACCCCACCCCCCCCAGCCCCCCCGCATCCAGCCCAATGAGCGGGTGGGTCAGCGAATAAATAGCCGCCACAACCCGCAACTCCGCATCCTCCTGCGCCAACGCCACCAACCGCTGCCCCATCCGCCCACACGCGCCGTGAATCGCAATTGAAGTTTTCATGATCATTCTCAGTTAGAAAAGCTGGGAGTCGCGTTGGTGAGTAGATAGCTAGTCGTTGTCCCTGTAGCTGTCGTGATAGTTGTCTCTGCAATTACTGCTTCGCACAGGTGATTTGTCAACGCCGTGATACGGTCTAAATCTTCGTCTGTGAGTGTTTCGGAAACGGACCCGGAAATAATGGTGTTATCGTCCATTTTCAGGTCAAACTTTCCAGTCTCGTAAGTTAGTCCGCGAAAGATACCCTTGTAAGTTTCGTCACGTACAGCGACTTGTTTCTCCAGTCGCTCAGCAGCGGATTTTATCGCTGCTGCCGGAATTGAGATTGCTGACTTGTCAGAAAAAGCCAATCGTATCTCCGCACCGTGCTCCGCCAAAACACCGAAGAAGTTTCGGAGGTAAGGAACTACCCCGCGTGGCACTGCTGTCAGAGCAGTACTTATGTCATCAGTATTGGCGAACAGTTGAAGGGCTTTCGCAACATTAAACATTGATTGCGCCTGATTTTCTATAGGCGTGGATTCATCAGTAGGTTGGGGAATGAACTCCAATCCAAAGGAGCCTCGGGGGGTTCCGGTAAACAACAACTGTGGTGTTGGAGCGCCACGCGGTCTTCTTTGGCGTCCCGCATTTTTCGCATGTTCTCGTTCGTCGTGGATGGCTTGCTCGACAAACATCCCCTCGTAGTTCACCAGGGCGAGTCCCGCAAGTTTGGGACGGATACCTTGGGTGCCCTCTACACCACCACCACGTATGAAGACAGCGGCACGGGGTGGAACGACTATATCTCGTTGAAGCAGGGTGTTTGGTTGTGTTCTTGCCGCTTCGAGTTTTTTCTCTGCCTCTTCGACACGAAATTCCAGTTGTGGACCCAAGATTGGGTCGTCAGCGGCATCTTTCCTCAGTTGCTGCAGTTGAATCAGATTCGACTGAAGGAATGCTAGGGAATTCATGGTGTTGCTCCCAAAAAGTCTTTCGCATCATTGTCGTCAACAGGGTTCACAAGGTTTACGTGCAGCATACCCTTCCACAAGTCATCTCTGCGATGTGAAAATAACGCATACCAGTACTTGGCAGTGTTAACGAGCAGTCGCCCAGGCGTCTCAAACGACATGTAAAAATGATCCACGAAGTATCGTGGCTTCGTGAGGTGATTTAAGAACAAATCCTGTCTGGAGGCTACCAAACGTGCTAGTTCATCGCGTGGTGGATTGGCTATGAGGGTCACAACGTCTACGTCGTTAGGTCCGCGATTTTCGTGTGATTCGATGTCCTCTACGAAACTCCCGCCCAGCCACTGATAGCCCTGAATACTCAGTCCCAGAAGTTCGAGCCGAAGTTCGAGTAGCCCTCGCAGGATTTCTTTCCGCTTTGGCGAAGTCCCGAACTGCGTGCAAACTTCTAAATAGGTGCATTGGTAAGGCGATATTTGCTCCGGATATCTTGGGTCACCAAGATGCGGCGGAAGGACATTCAGAATTCCGTCGAACGGTGGTATCGGCATGGAAGCATCTCGGGACGAAACATGCTTGTTGTGTTGTCAACCCGTTTGGGTAACGCCTCTACAATAAGTATACGTCTGAGCGCTAGGCTCGCAACGTGAAATCGCTCTGAATCGTTCGTTGCATATCACGCATACAGCTCGATGGCTTTGATGATTTCGTCGAGGTCGTTGGGGACTTGGACGGCGCGGTTGGCGTAGGCGACGCGCTTGACACCGCGTTTGCCGAGGACATCCTCGAACATTTTCGGGTCACTGGTATGGTACGCGACGGTGGCGGTGGGGTCTTTGAGTAAGTGGGCGGTCAGGATGCACACGACGCGGTCGTCGGGGGAGATGACGCCTTCTTTCACGAGCTTCATCAGTCCGGCAACGCTGGCCGCCGACGCGGGTTCGCAGCCCAATCCACCGGCGCCTATCTTCGCCTTGGCGTCCAGGATTTCTTGGTCGTTGGCTTCCCGCACGACGCCACCGCAGCGTTCCAGTGATCGCAGGGCTTTGGGTAAATTCACAGGCCGATTGATTTCGATGGCACTGGCGAGAGTGTCGGCGCGCGAATTGGCGTCGTCGAGCATCTTCATGTACTCATCGAGCTTTTTCTGCTCCGGCGCGCCGCCGTTCCAGCGGACGCCGTGGCGCTCATAGAGCTGGTAAAACGTATCCGCACCGGCGGCATTGATGACCGCGATACGTGGCGGGCGGGCGATCAACCCTAGGTCGGCGAGTTCCGCGAACGCCTTGCCGAACGCCGACGTGTTGCCGAGGTTCCCACCGGGCACCACGATCCAATCGGGCACTTCCCAGCGGAGCGATTCCAGCACGCGGTACATGATCGTCTTTTGCCCTTCGAGCCGAAACGGGTTCACGCTGTTGACCAGATAAATCCCGAGTTGCCGCGACACTTCTTGCACCCGTCGCAACGCATCGTCGAAGTCGCCCGCGATCTGCAACGTCAGCGCTGCGTGTTCGAGGGCTTGCGACAATTTGCTGTACGAAATCTTCCCGGACCCGACGAAGATGACCGCTCGCATCAGGTTCGTTGCCGCGCAGTAAATCGCCAAGCTCGCGCTAGTGTTGCCAGTGCTAGCACACGCCGCTCGTCGCGCACCGACCATGCGGGCGTGGGTGAACGCCGCTGTCATGCCGTTGTCCTTGAACGAGCCGGACGGGTTCATCCCCTCGTACTGCAAGTACAGTCGGCCCGGCTTCATTCCCGCATATGCCGCGACGGGGTCGGCTTGTTGGCAAAGGGTCTGCCCTTCGCCGATGGTCATGATCTTGTCGTCCGGCGCGAACGGCAACAATTCCCGGAACCGCCAGACGCCGGAGAAGTTCAGCGGGTGCGTGCGTTCCGACCATTTGCTCTCGAAATGCTTCAGCGATGTCGGCACCGGCAGCCGGTTCCAATCGTAAACCACGTCCAACAACCCGCCACACTTCGGGCACCGAAAGGACGTGTCACTCAGGTCAACCGTAGTGCCACACTGCGGGTGAATGCAGCGTTGAAAAGCCAAGTCAGTCATGCGATCCAGGCCATGTACGGGGGGAGTGAAACCAACGCCGTACTTTAGCAACATCCGCGTGGCGCGACGAGGGCAGGATTGCGGAGGGGACGAACCATTCCGTCCGTGTCGAGGCGGAAAGATGCTACTGCGGACGAAAGCAGTTCACTGCGAATTGATACTCGCCGGTTCCGGTGGGACAAGTGCGAGCCGAAAAAGCACATCCCCTGTGGTTGGGTAGACTTGCAAATCGTTGATGCCGACCTCGGAACCGTCGTCGAACACTGCTTTGATGGTCAATGCGCCGATTTTCTCTTGGATTTCGTCAAGAAAGACGAACATCTGTCCGTTCACAATCTCCTCGAACTCGTCGAAAAGTTGGTGAAGCTTGACCGGGGTTTGTTGGAGGTCAATGGCCCCGAAGTAGTGGTCTACTTCGTCACTGACTTGGGCCGTGGCTATGACGGTTTGAGACTGGTCGATCAATTGAACTGTTCGAGTTGTCATGGCTAATGCCCTGTCGTGTTGCGGAAGACCTCAGCAAGTCGGCTGAGGTTGGCGTCATTGAATCCGGCAGCGCCTTCTCCATGAATATTACGGTGGTGATTGTGTAGAGCGACGGGCGGATTCGGAAGGATTTCAAACCCTGCACTCCGGATCCCCGCTCTGCGAACATCATCAACCTCACTGCGCGTGAAGCGTTCGACCGGCTCAAAGAGTTTCTTGACACGCTGGGTATTGCGGTCGAAGCCGAACGAATCGACGACAACAGTTCTATGGAATATCCTTTTGAATAGGCACTAGGATAATCAACGCAACTCGGCACGTCACTTGCACAATAAACACCCGGCTCCAAAGGCTATTGGTGGCTTTCACCTGTTCGTGCCTTTTGACGGGTCTCGCTTTCCCATGATGTACAGGAGTACGAAAATGATGAGCAAGTTTTTGCGTTACGGTGTAATGGCCGCTTTCCTCGCAACCGTGTCAGCCGCATCGGCGGATGCACAGGTTCCTCAGCCAGCGCCGGCGCCTAATTCGGTGCCTGGTACTGGTGTGAGCAAACAGTTCCGGGCTAAACAAGTTCTGGGAACAAGGATTATGATTATGGGCAACACGGCGGCTGGCACCGTGGACGACCTCGTTTTCGACGATGCCGGTAACCTCGAATACTTGATCGTTGAAAACAACGGGAAGCTCTGGACAGTGCCTTGGGAGGCGGCCAAATTTGACCTCGAAAAGAAGATGGCGATGGTGCCGCTGACAATGGAACAGTACAAGACGATTCCTACCTACACGACGACGAGCTATCCTACTTTCTACACGCCGGTCTACCGGACACAGACCTACAAATATTATGGCTTGACGCCGCGTGAATTGCGTCGCATCGAACGTCGCTAATCGAACGTATTCGCAAAAACAGGAAGTGGAGGGGCAACGAGTATAGTCTCGTTGCCCCTCCGCTTAATTCCTAAGAGTTGTTACTCTTGTTCCGGCTGGCTCCAACGTTTGAGCAGTTGGTGTTCGACCCCGAGTTGATCGCAGATGCGGCCCACGATAAAATCAACCATGTCGCTGATGGTTTGCGGGTTGGTGTAAAACGCAGGCATCGCAGGCAACACGACCGCACCCGCTTCGGCAACGGCAGTCAAGTTCTTCAACTGGATTAACCCGAGTGGCGTTTCACGCGGAACCAGCACGAGTTTGCGGCGCTCTTTCAAATGCACATCGGCGGCCCGGTGAATCAGATTCTCCGAGATGCCATGCGCAATCGCGGCGACGGTCCCCATGCTACACGGGCACACGACCATCCCTGCCGTGAGAAACGACCCGCTCGCAATCCCCGCTTGGAAGTTCCGGTGGTGGTGGTAGTGCAACTTCGTGACATCCAACTCGGTCACGCAATCGCCGAACAACACTGCGGGGTCGAAGTGCTTCTCATCGAGCAACAGAGTCCGTCCGATTTCCTTCGTGAACACTTCCGTCGCTGCCGGGCTAATCGTGAGATGCACCGTCCGCCCCGCCCGTAACAAAACCTCCAGCAACCGCACGCCATATGGCGAACCGCTCGCCCCCGTCATCGCCACCACTAAATCACCACGTGCCATGAGAACACCCTGTTGGATTTACCGAGCTAGAAGATTGTTCAGCGCTTCGCGCAGTTGCGGAAACTGAAACTCGAATCGTTCGTCCTGTAACCGCTTCGACACAACATACCGTCCGAACAGCGCGAGTTCCGGGTCGGTCCGCATCAACAACGGCGCCCCGATGCGCACCATCCACGAATACGCGCGCAGGCCAATCGGCATCCCAACGGCATGTCGTAGCTCACGCATGAAGTCTCGTTGTGAGACCGGATTGGGTGACGATGCGATGTAAGGACCGTTCATACTAGGTTCGGTTAGGGCACGCTCGAAAAGGCGATTGATGTCGGTCTCGTGAATCCAGCTCATCCCCTGGGTACCCGATCCGACCGTGCCGCCCAAGCCAAATCGGGCGAGCATCCCGAGTCGAGTCAGCGCCCCTCCACCAGCGCCACGATCACGACCAATCACGAAGCTTGTTCGCAAGATCACAGCCCGTTGCGTGGGCAGCACGCTCGAGCGGAATTCATCTTCCCACTCTCGTGCCACGAACGGTGCCAGACAGTATCCGAAATGTTAATCTTCGTGACAAATGACTTCGGGTGGTTCACCATAAATATGGGCTGTACTCATCTGCACCCACACCGGCGGTGGATGATCCACCGTGCGGATGGCCATTCCCAGCACCCGCGTGGCTTCGACACGGGAGCGGAGAATTTCATCCTGATGGTCGGGGGTTTTGATGCAATCAACGCTACGGCCCACCAAGTTGACTAACCCGGTTGCGCCATCG
>JANLRE010000767.1:0-1913 GCA_031368205.1 Fimbriiglobus sp.
TTCTTGCGGCTGGAGATCTATTGCTTCCAACGCGGGATCAGTTGGTTCGCCACCAAGAGATCGATCATCAACGACGCCCTGCGAGCCTACCTCGCCAAACCCTTCATCCTGCTCCCAAACATGGCAACTGCGTAACATCTACAAACAAGAATTATTCTTCAACTGAGATACACAGTTTTTTCAGCTTTTGATTTCTTCCGTGACTTCCGTGTCTTCTGTGGTGAAATCTTGATTTTACGGTTGTCGCCCGAAGACAGTTTCGACGGCCCGCAGTGCGGTTGGTAGGCCGTTGACAATGCGGAACTCGATGAATTGATCTTTGAAAAAGCCTTCTTTGATGCGAAAAACGTCGTCGTTGAAGTGTTCGAGTGGACTCCGGAAGCTGCTCCATTCCCACGTGAGTTTGCCATCGGCGTAGGTGATCCGGGCTTCGCCGTAGATGGAATCGAAATACTTCGCGGCGTATAAATCCAACGCGACGCTCGGCTTCGTGCCCGGTTTGCGTTGTTTCAGGCGTTGGTCAATCGTGGATTGTTTCGCCTCGCGTTCGGTCTTCTCGACTTGTAGAAAGTAAGCGTGCCAGTCTTTCTCGGGCAAGTTCAGCATTCGATCAATCAATGTGTTGGTCAGCGCGATGTTCATCTTGGTTTGGTGCAAATTGTTCAGCAACACGATGCCGATTTTTTCGTTGGGCAACAGCGTAACTTGCGCGCGAAATCCATCCAGCACACCACCGTGGGCTACCACGAGTTTGCCACGATGATCGTAGACCACCCAGCCCATCGCATAACTCACTTGGTGGGTGTCCGGGTAGACCGGCGCGATCGTTTCGTCCTTCCGCATCACGGTGTGGGGTGTTTTCGTTTCGGCAAGATTGACCTTCGAGACGATGCGTTTGCCGTTGAAGACGCCATCGGCCAATTGCAGTTGCAACCACGGCACCATGTCTTGGGCGGTCGTAAACATCGAACCGGCGGGGTTTGCTTCAAGCAGGTCGTAGGCCGGCATGGTCGTGATGCTGCCGTCGGCGTTGCGTTGGTGCCCGCTGGCCCGATCGCTTGATTTTGCCATTTCAGCCGATGTGAACGTGGTGTTCGTCATCCCCAGCGGTTTCGTAATCCGCTCCCGGACTAATTCTTGCCACGGTTGCCCCATCTGTTTCGCTGCGGCTTGCCCCGCGACCAGGTACATCAACGTCGAGTATTGATAACTGCCACGAAACGGGCTGCTCACGGGAAGCAGCGACGTGCGACGGATCGTTTCGTCAAGATTCCAGGACGCCCGGTACCAGAGAAAATCGTGGCTGGCCACGCCCGTGCGATGGGTTAACAGGTCTCGTAACGTGACCAGTGCGTCCGCGTTCGGGTCATTGAGTTTGAACGCGGACAGGTGCTTCCGAACCGGGTCGTCCCAGGTCATTTTGCCGGCATCCACTAACTCGGCGATCAACGCGCTGGTAAACGCTTTCGTACACGAACCCAGCGGAAATACCGTGTTAGGCGTGACCGTTTCTTTCCCGTCGTGTTGTTTCAACCCGTAGCCCTTCACGATGAGAGGTTGACCATCCTTCACAATTGCAACCGCCACTCCCGGCGTAGACCAAACTTTTAATGCGTTCGAGATGATAAGGTCGATCGAGAGCGGATCGAAGGGTTTGGGTTCCGCTGCTGACAGTGACGTGACAATTCCCAGAAGCACGACGAAAACCCACACGAGTCGTACCATCGGCGGTTCTCCGTTAGAAACGAAAACGGCCTGCACGTTTTGCTGTGCAGGCCGCTTTGAATGTTAATCCGAGGTGATTTTCATTTAGAGACCAGGGTTCCCGCTGAAGCCGGGTTTGCCACCTTGTCCGCCACCGAACCCGCCTTGACCGCCACCGAACCCGCCCTGGCCGCCGCCGAACCCGCCCT
>JANLRE010000769.1:0-6795 GCA_031368205.1 Fimbriiglobus sp.
TTCTTGCGGCTGGAGATCTATTGCTTCCAACGCGGGATCAGTTGGTTCGCCACCAAGAGATCGATCATCAACGACGCCCTGCGAGCCTACCTCGCCAAACCCTTCATCCTGCTCCCAAACATCGCAACTGCGTAACATCTAGTCTTTGTCTTGAGCTAGTTGTGTCGCTTTGAGACTCGGAACGGTGAACACCGCTCAGGACTCCTCCCTCCGGCTCGAAGGATGACGACCGGCGTCTTGCTAGCGACTTGCTCCACTGACCGTTGCGTCGCCCTCGGTTCTCGCCGTGGCGGCGTCAGCAGATGTGAACACCGTGATGTCGATAACCGAGGGCGACGGGGAAGACAAAGGCAGGACGGGATCGGCCCAACACGAACGGCACTTCAGGAACGAAGACTGCTAAGTGGGGTGTTTACGTGATTTCGCCTTCCAAAGACAGGCTACTTGACAAATATGTCAAGTAGCCTGTCATCAGGTACTGAGGTGCGTTTGCATGCTACCTGACTTTTCTAGCAATGGGTTTCTACCGCCGGGTGATTACCCGTTAACCCTCACGCAGCTTCGACACTCGGTTTTGGTTACCGGAACGGCAGCACTTCTTGGGACTCGGCTTGGCGGCTGCAATTGGTCAACAACCTCGACGTGCTGGTGAACCAACTTTGGCAGATCGGCATCAGTGACATCTTCGTCGATGGTTCGTTCGCCGAGGACAAAAGTCGCCCGAACGACATCGACGGTTACTTCGTCTGCGACGCGAGCCGACTGTACTCCGGGCAACTGGAGACGGAACTGAATCAACTCGATCCGTTCCGGGTCTGGACGGTAGGACCCGATGCGTCGGCGTCCGTACAGAAGCGACCCGAAGAAACAACTCCTGATGTGGCACCAGTACCGGGTCGAACTGTTCCCCCATTACGGCCAACTGTGCGGCATTCGTGATGCGTTCGGCAACCGCTCGAATTTCCTGCGGCTTTCCGGTTGTCGCGCGGCGGTCTTCAAAAAGGGATAATCATACTTGAGAGGTGAGCCATGATCCGCACAGAATCCGAATACGAACATACGTTACGTCGCGTTAAGCAGAGCGAAGAGTTTCTTCGCATCGAGCGGGACGCTCTCGCGGCACAGGGGCGAAGCCCGGATGAAATCAAGCGGGCGACGGACCCGGCCAACAGTTTTCACGAACAACTCCGTGACGAGGTCGCGTCCTACGAGCGGCTCCGCGACGGCGACTTCGAGGAACTGAAGAACTTTGCGGGACTCGGACGGCTGTTGATCGCTCTGCGCATTTTCCAGGGACTCTCCCAGCGAGAACTTGCCGAGAAGTTGACCGTTCACGAATCCCAAGTCTCCCGCGATGAACGAAACGAGTACCACGGCATCACGGTCGAACGGGCCAATCGAATCCTGGAGACTCTAGGAGCCGAGCTGCGCACGAGCGTCGTGACGACCAGGCACAAGACGGCCAGTTCTCCGAACGCCGGAAGCGTCCTGATTAGTGGTTGAGAATCTGATACCCACCCAGTTCTTCACGCTGCAATCTCGTCGGTTTTAGCAGTCCGGAAACGGCCCTATACTACCTGCACTGTTGAAACAGCACTGCCAAACGTCGTCGGTCAGCCTTTCGCAAAAACGCGAGCCTCTCGGAACACTCTGCGGGCTGACTATTCTCCAATCACTTTTTAGTGACTCTGTTGACGAGTTTCTCCCGGCGCTGAAACAGTGCCGGTTACCGGTGACCGTGACGGGACTCCGCCGCCACGCCGATATGATCTGAAACGATGTTCGACATTCGACTTGTTTCCGTGATTTGCGGAGCCACTTCTTAATCGCTGCCCGTGGCATTCGTGCTACCGATTCAAGCACCCCGAGGTCTGTGAATCTCTGTTTTGGACCTGGGACAGGCAGTGGTCCGGTTTGAACCACTGCCCCGAATTGTTACGACTTGTCGAATCATTGCGACGCCATGTCGCCTTGTTTGGGCGACTTCGTCAACTGCGTCGGCACCCACTTCTTGGCCTTAGATGGGGTCGAACGTTTCTTCGACGCCGGTTTCTTCTTGGGCTTCGGATGGTGCCCCGTTCCACCGCCGTTCGTCATGCGAAACTCCCTCACAGCGAATGCATCCTTTGCGTCACCGTGACGTAAAGGGTGTAGACCTATCGTATGCGGCCCACGACAGTCATGTCAACGGAATTTTCCCGCGACAACGACGCCCGGTGAGCCGCGCCCTTGGTCATCGTCCAGAAGAAATTCGGAGAACGCCTCCGCGAACTACGCGAGAAGGCCGACGTCTCCCAGGAGAAGCTCGCCGAATTGGCCGGGCTGCACCGGACCTACGTCAGCAGCGTGGAACGCGGCAAGAGGAACATTTCCCTGGTCAACATTCAGCGGATCGCGGACGCGCTCGGCGTTGAAATGGCCGCGTTGATGCCGTCGCGGGCTTCACTCCGCGTCAAAAGTTAACCACGATCAAAGAGGGACGACGTTCGGGCGTAGTACTTGCGGAGCGTGTCGCGGGACGCGAAGAAGAAAAGTACGGTCAGCGTGCCGTAGCAGAGGTCGCTCCTCCACCCCAGTGACGAGCCGCGGGTCAGAAACGACCAGACCAGCGCCACCACCATGTTCGCGTAGAACTTGTAATAGCGGTAGTGAATCTGAATGAGCAACTCCATCACCGCGACGCCGTGATCCAGGGCCGCAAAGTTCCAGTTCGGCGCCCGTAGCCCGGTGAGGTGGTGAAAAGCATCGATCGTTATCCACCGGATCGCACTCACGATGAGGCCAACCGTTACTGCTTGCACAGTTAGCAGAAGAAGTTCTGTGACACTCGGGTCCGGGTTCGCCAGAACCAACGACCAACCCGCACCGGATAGTTGTGTCACCGGCAAGCCGTACAGTGCTACGAACCCCGGAAGGACGTAGGCGATGAAAAGGCCAAAGGTGTTGTCCGAAACTTGATGGTCGTCCACAGCACACGTAGTTACCACTGACTCGGATCGCGGTCAATTTCTCCGATCGAATGAACCCGCTTCGCCGACACCTTCCGCCAATCAAAAAACTAAAAACCGGGTGAGAATCCCCCGCGGCGTCAAGGGTGCCCTGCGTTCGCGTTCGCTCACTCCGGCTCCGGGGTCGGCCCCGCCCTAGCTTCCGCACTCCGCTTCGCTGCGTTTGTGCAGCCAGGGAAACCCTCCCACCCCTCCGCCCTATGACGCCGCTCCCCCCTTTCCTGTTTCTTCCTCCGTTCCGTCGATTGCGCGCGGCAATCAGACGGACAGATCCAATTCCCAAACCGGAGGAACGCAGATGAAGACGAAGAACACGACCCGAACGGATGTGTACACGACGATCACGAATCAGATCGTGGCCCAATTGGAAAAAGGGTTTCGCCCTTGGCACCAGCCGTGGCAAGCGGGACACCCAGCCGGAAGCGTTTCGCGGCCACTCCGATCCAATGGCGTTCCCTATCGTGGCATCAACGTGTTGGTGCTGTGGCTGACCGCCTTTGAACGCGGATACGGTTCACCGTTGTGGCTGACGTTCAACCAAGCCCGAGACCTGAACGGGTGCGTGAAGAAAGGCGAGACGGGGACGAAGGTCGTTTACGCCAACACGTTCGAGAAGACGACAACCGACAAAGAGACCGGCGACGAGGTCAACGAGCGGATCCCGTTCCTGAAGGCTTACACGGCGTTCAACGCCGAGCAGGTCGAGGGGTTGCCCGGTCACTACTACGCCCCGACCGCCGAACCCAAGAACCCCGCCGAACGACTGGCCGACGCGGAATTCTTCTTCACGAACACCGAGGCCGACACCCGGCACGGTGGGACCAAGGCGTTCTACAGCCCGGCGGGTGATTACATCCAGTTGCCCGACTTCGACCGCTTCGAGAGCCGGGAGAGTTACTACGCGGTTCGTGCCCACGAAATGATCCACTGGACGAATCCAAAAAAGCGGTTAGACCGTCAGTTCAACTCCAAACGGTTCGGTGACGATGGGTACGCCGTCGAAGAGTTAGTGGCGGAACTCGGTTCGGCGTTCATCGCCGCTGACCTTGGCCTGACCCCCGAAGTGATGCCGGATCACGCCGCCTACTTGGACTCGTGGCTGAAGGTCTTGAAGAACGACACCAAGGCAATTTTCACCGCCGCCGCCCACGCCGAGAAGGCCGCAGGCTACTTGCACGCTTTCCAACCGAACCACGCCGAACCGACCGACGAGTAACCGTTGATGTCATCCCTTCCCCGCTTCGGACCATTTCCGAGGCGGGTATTTTGGCTTCAAGACGACGATCGGTTTTTTCAATTTTTGATCGGCATCCTGCCGTGGGGTTCGCGGCGCGTCGTGCGCCGCGTCAGATGGACAAAAGCGAGATCGATTCGCAACGATGACCGAGGGCGACGGTGAAGACAAAGACAGGGCGGGATTTACCCGACACATCGGCATTCAGGAACGGAGCCGGTCGAACGGAGGCTTTTGTCGTGAGAAGTGTGTTCAGTGTTGTGCCGCGCGTTCACCGCTCCGCGAGTGCGCCGATGAACGCGGTCAGCGCTTCCCGTTCGCGTGGTGAAAGCTGTTCCGGTGCCTGTGCGTGGCGAACGAACCGCATCGCCGCCGTCTGGAGGTCCGGGGCGGCCACGGGACTTAAGCTTCCGGCGGCGATCAGTTTGTCGGCCGGCAGGTCGAGTACCCGTGATACGAGGCGGATTACCGACGGCGAGTTCGGCATCACAACCCCACGTTCCAAGTCGAATAACATCTCCACGGTGACGCGAGCCTGTTCGGCGAGGGTCTCGGGAGTCAATCCCCGCTCCCGCCGCCGCAAATCGACCGCCTTCCCCACCGCCGCCAGTTCGGGCCGTCGGTCCTGCCGTTCGATTGCCGCGACCCGCGCCGCCAGACCGCCGACTGAGATGATTGAATCCGGCTCGCGGTCGCTCGGCCCGTCGAACGCGGTTGACGGGTGTCCTGTTGCTGTTCTCATACGCCACCTCGTGTCAAAATCTCTTCGGCCCGGCGGCCGGCACGTCGCACACCTGGTGGCGGTCGAAGAGGGTGGTGGCGATGACGTTCACAGCACCAAGACCTCGGCCTTCTTTTTCGATTTGTCGTCTTCAAAAACGAACCGCTCGCCGGCCTCGGACCGGACCACCAGCATCTGGTAGAACCGCAGGGCTTGGCGGATCACCGCCGTTTTGGTCAGATCCTTCTTCGCCGCCAACTCTTCCAGTACCGTCATCTCGGCGTCGGTCAAGTTGAGCGTCATCGTCCGCTTGTCAGCCATAGTATTCCCTTTCCCACCAGTATACACAAATTATGGCCATTTTTTCAACATCTGTTTTCACGGCTTGATTGATCGTCCCGAGCAACTGAGTCGTTCCCGTTGAAATCCCTGGTCGTGCCTTGCAAATCCGTATCTCGGGAGATTCAGGCCGAACTTGATTGCGTCCGAACAGTCGGACTTCCGCACCGACCCACCCGGCGAATCTCGCGGTTGACCATCACGCCTTTGCCGGTCAGCAACCGTCCTACACTACCTGGTATCTGGATTTTTGACCCGACACCGCGATTGGACAGCCGGGCCGCAATACGCGCGTATCTCGCACGAGTCTGCTCAGCGAATCTCAGTCGGTAAGCGGTGGCTCGACCCGAGACGCCGGTTCGATCGGCGTGATGCCGGGATACCAGGTGAAGTCTTTTCCGTTGAGCGTGAGGATCTGGGTGATGCCGTGCGCCTGCATCAGAGCGACAAGCCGGGCATCGTGAACTTGTTTACCTTGTACGGCGTGAGTGACCACGAGGTGCCGCCACAAGGAATAGGTCGTTCTCGGTTCGCCGAGCAGGGTAAACGTTTCTTCGATCGTTCGTAACCGACGCTCCGTTTCCCCAACACTCAAGCCCAACCCGCCACGGGCCGTGGACGGGCGCGTACACACGTTCCAGAACTCCGCCAGATTCTGAAGCGTCACCGCCAACTCCTCGCCACGCCGACGAAGCATTAAGACCGCTCGATCTACCGTTGCGTGTAAACCGTCGGTCGGCTCGAAGAGTCGCAGCAGAATGCCAGTATCAATGAGGATGAGCATTAGTCGTGATCGTCGTAGATGTCGGCACGCGAGAAATCGTGCGGAAGACTCTGTCCGGAACCCATCGCCACCATTTCCGCGAGTTTCTGTTGAAACTTTTCAGTTGATAACTGGGGTCGAGATACGAAGACCGGATCCGAAACCAGAGCCAAAGAATGAGGAGGCACTAGCCGAGGTTCAAACTCGACTTCACACGCTTCGGGGAGTTGAACCGGACTTGTGGGGCGAAACACCCCATTTTCAAACACAGCCTGAATGGTTGCCATGAATATCTCCTCTGCTGGCATGATACCACCAAACGGGTTCTAACGGCAAAGCCAAACGAACCAGACGCAGAGCCGTCCGCGCCCCCTACACTACCTGCACTGTTGAAACAGCACTGCCGAACTTCGTCCCCGAGACGATCGCAACACGCGAGACTCTCAGGAAACTCTGCGGGGGACAATTCCGCACTGACTTTTCAGACCCTCTGAGAGTCGCGCGTTTACGGCGGCGGTTGACCGCCCGAGGAGACTTCGATCGATTCAATCACCGGCATCGAAGGCGACACTATTTCGGCGGTAGGGCGGTCGGCTTCTTGGACGTACACGGCTTGGTGACGCAACAGTGCCTCGAACAGTTCGCCTAGGTTTACGCCTTCGAGGACCACTGTGGCTCCCGTGGTGAACGTCAGCGCGAGTCGCGGCGGGTCGTACAGCACTTCGCCGAG
>JANLRE010000300.1:0-2348 GCA_031368205.1 Fimbriiglobus sp.
GTTTTTGGTTACCGTGGCATTCCTGACGATTTCGGTCAGCGACTTCATCAGAGGAATTAATACGATTTGGCCTTCATCCTTCGACTTGTCGAGTTGTTGTATGCCGGCACTGATCACGATCTGCAACAGTGACACCCCGACTGTGAGCGATTTCTCGGCCTCGACGACTTTCGCTTTGTCCTTGCTGTGGAAGCGAACGTTGACGGTCAACGCATCACCATTCAACTGCCCCGTTGTCACCATCGAATCACACAGCATGAGCGGTTGAATCGGCTTCAGTTCTGCGGGAATTGCGTCGCCACGAACCTCGGCGGGAAGTTGTGCAATGTTGACCGCCACCGTGAACACATTACCACGACTCGACTTCAGAACTGAAGTTAATGGCCCATCGGTGACTGGTGGGTTGGCTTGGTACTTCTCATCTAAGCTGTGGTAGATCGTGAATTGTGTCGCTTGTTTGAGATCGACGACAACCGGCTTTGGCGGGTCGCTTTCTTTGCCAGTTGCCGCGTCTTTGACCGGCTTGGTGTCGGGCTTGAACGAGACGATGCCATCAGCTTCGACTGTCATCGGATGGGCTTTTCTAATTGCCGCGACAAATTTCGTCTTGTCGTATGGTTTCAGCAATACGACCTTCAAGTAGAACGATTCCGCGTTGCCGGGTTGCTTCAAAGGCGGCATGAACACAGTCATGCTTTTCACCATGTCGGGCGTGACCCCCGTGTTTTCCTCAGCTTCGATTATCATTTTCTTCAGGTCTTCAATCATCGCAGCCTGAACCGCATCGCCGATTTTCGACTTCAAAAGTGCTTCCACATCCACATGGGCAAACACCGCCGCGTCGGCGGGGATGTTGCGGAATTCAGCGGGGACACCGTCCGCTTGGGCAACGATTTGCCGTGAACTCGGCACGACGATGAGGGCCGTGGCCAGGGCTAACGTCCCGAGAGCCATGCCGATACGCCAACGGATTTGGGAGAACATTTGAGGTTCCTTTCACGATCTGAGGTGTCAGTGATTCAACAAGTTGACGACACCGAATGAAAGAGATTTCATCATTCTCCGCTACTATCTTCGATTCGGAAAAGGACCGCGCTTTTTGCTTTGTTGTTCGGGTTCGTGGCCATCGCACCGATGAACAGGTGGCGTTTTGAGCCACTTTCATCCAAGTTAACGAGAACGGGTGTGGAGAAAACTTGTACGTCCCGCCCCGTCTGTACTCGCAGGTCGCGTGTCCAAAGCAGCGTGCCATCGTGGGGGTGCAGGCAAACAACGGCCCCCTCTTGCGACACCGCATAGACCGCTAGCGTCAACGCCCCGCCCGCGTAGGTTGCAATCGCCGGGCCACAAGTGAACGTCGAACCGCACGGCCGCTTCCAACGCAGTTTGCCACTTTTGCGGTCGATGGCGTATAGCGATCCGTCTTTGCAGGCTGCAAAAAGCGTATGGGCATCCGCGTCCATCGCCGTGTGAATCGACTTGTCGAGATCGAACTTCCAGGCTGTTTGTCCCGTGTTCGCATCCAAACAAAGGATCGTACCTGCGGCTCTCGTTTCTTGCGGCAACCCTTCATCCGTTTCGTGCGCGAGATCCTCCGTCAAGTTCCCGGTGCCAAGTCCGAAGTAGACGTGTTGCCCTACGACAAGCGGCGGACCGAATGAACGCAGCGGTGCGGGTGTTCGCCAGATTTCGGCACCCGTTTCGGCGTTCAAACAAAGTAGGTTCAAACTTCGATAGCCACTACCCACATACACTTTCCCGTTCACGACTGCGGGCGGCGTGTCGATGTGCAACTTGGTTTCTTCGCCACCGTTGACGTGCCAAATTTCCTTGCCGTCCGTGGCGTTCACGCAATACAGGCCGTCGTCACCGGCGGTGAAGTAGACCTTGCCGTTCACCACTCGCGGTGAACCTTCGGTGTGACTACTCGTTGTCACTGGCTGCGGCCATGCGGGTTTGCCGGTGTCGCTATCGAGGCAATACAGCCGACGAAACGCATCCGTATGAAGCCCTTCACCAGCAAAAATCTTGCCGTTTGCCAACGCCGGCGTCGCAAACACTGGCTTGAGTTGCCCGCCGTCGGTGAACTTCCAACGTTCCGTGCCGGTGTCCCGATCAACGCAATACACCGCACCGTTTTGCCGAAAGCCTGTCGTCTTGCTGGTACCGAAATAGATGCGGTTTGTGCTGATAGTCAGGGACGACAGGATTTCGTGCATGTCGGCTGTCTCGAACAAGATTTTGCTTTCCACCAACTTTGGTCCGTCAACGAATTCGGTGACCGCGTCACCGAATTCAGCACTACCAAGAGGTGCAATTTGTCCCGTGGTCCTTGGGCCTGTGAGGAC
>JANLRE010000801.1:0-1557 GCA_031368205.1 Fimbriiglobus sp.
CAACGCCAGTGGATCGGAATCGGAGTGCGCGACCATCACAACACGGGCTGGACGGCTCATTGGATCATGTGCCGGGTTGCCGTGGGGTTCATACCCCGCGATGAATGACTTGTTTCAGAACCCCACCTCGCATTGCTGAATCGACTCGCAGCCTACAATGCAAGTACCCCCCACATGCAGGTACTTCGTCATGGATCGCGCTCGGTATGATGCGTTTGTGAAGACGTTCTTTGAATGCGACCCGAAGGCGGTGACGGACATTTTTAGCGAGTTCCTGGCGGCGATGACGGCGGAAGAGTCGTTGCCGCCGGGGCACCAGATGTCGCAGAATTACGACACGGCACAGGCGAACCCGGAGATTCACGTTCTGCCTGGCAACCTGAAGGATGCGCGGGATGCGGTGTTCCCGTACTTCTGGGGCACGGACGGGTGGTCCAGTCCGTTGCACCTAGAAAACGTCCGTGGCCCGGCGAACTATGCGTCGCTGGTCGGGGCGCTGGCGTGCCTGTTGAAGAACCCGAACCTGTGTACCGACACCTACAGCCAGCGGTCCAACGAACTCGAAGTGAAGGCGATCACGTCGCTGGCGAACTTGATTTTTTACCACACCCAAGACCCGTGGGGCGTGTTCACGATCGGCGGTACCATCTCCAACATGTACGCCGCGAAGATCGGCATTGAGAAGGTGCTACCCAACGCGATGCGCGACGGCTTGCAAGGCGCGAACATCGCCGGGATTGCGTCCGAAGCGGGACACTACTGCAACCTGACCGTCGCCGGTTGGCTCGGCTTGGGCACGAAGAATCTGCACAGCATCCCGACGGACCGGAGCTTGGCCATACGTCTAGATTTGCTTGAGACGAAGCTCGACGAGCTTTACAGCCAAGGTGTGAAGGTGGCGTTTGTGACGGCGACGTTCGGCACAACCGATGCGTTTGGCTGTGATGACATCGCCGGCATGCGGCAAATCGTGGACGAGAAGGCAAAAAAGTACGGCGTGCCCGCGCCGCAACTGCACGCCGATGCCGCCGTCGGTTGGGCACTCAGCTTTTTGAATGAGTACGACACCACCCGCAACCCGCTTCAGATGACGACGGCACTGTTACCCGTGGTCCAACGTGTTCAAGAAATGTGTAAGGGCTTGAAGTACGCGGACAGTGTGACGCTCGATTTCCACAAGATGGGTCGCGGCCACTACCCCAGTTCCGCGTTCATCGTGAACCGCAAAGCCGACCTCAAGTACCT
Source organism: Fimbriiglobus sp. (assembly GCA_031368205.1). GTDB lineage: Bacteria > Planctomycetota > Planctomycetia > Gemmatales > Gemmataceae > Fimbriiglobus. The sequence continues at coordinate 1,246 of JANLRE010000801.1, forward strand.
CGCCCGGAGTGTCAGTGACATACCCTATTTCCCCGAAGCCGACAGCCGTCGCGATCCCGCCCTTTTCACACTGGAAACATCACGCCCCGGCTTGGGGCCGTACACCGTCATGGCCTCGCTCAACGGCATCGGCTTACTCGGGTGGCAAATGCTCGTGGCGCGTTCGCTGGAACTCGCCCAAATTCTGAAGCAACGGCTCGACAAACTCGATTACTGCAAAGTGCTGAACGACGATACCGTCGGCTCGAACGTGGTGTTCTGGGTGCTACCACGCGGTCGCAACGCGAAGCAAATCTTCGACGACCTCGAAGC
>JANLRE010000802.1:0-1108 GCA_031368205.1 Fimbriiglobus sp.
TGAACCGTCGAGGATGGGGATGATGTCCGTCGTGGTGCTGCCGATGTCGAACAGCAATGCGGTTCCGCGTGGGACGTAGCAGCCAACATAGGTGGCGAGACCGTGCCAGTTGGCGGCGGCGACTTCCAGGTAATCGCGGCGGGCGTGTTCGACGTTGACGAATTCGCCTTCGGTACTCCACACGCGAATCGGGTGACTGCGACTGGCCTTTTGCATCGCCGTCAAGATGTGCTGGACGCCGTCGCGTTTCGTCTCGTAGCAATCGCACAATTCGCCGGTCATCGTGACCGCGAACTCGTTCACGTCGGGAAAGTGTGCCACACTGTCGACGAGAGCGGCACTTAACTTGTCCGGTTGTTTCCACAGCGGGAACGGCACGGAGACGGCCCGTTTATCCACGGTGGCCGCCTTCAAGTTCGCCCCGCCGATGTCGAGTCCTAGAACAACCGGTGTCATGCCGCCATCTTAGCCAACCAGGAACGCACGACGATGGGTCGTTACTTAATCGGGATTGATCTCGGCACGACGAACTCAGCCGTGGCGTTCGTGGACCTACAGGCGAAGGCCAAGGGCGGCGTCAAGCTTCAGACGTTCCCGATTGCCCAACTCGTGGCCACCGGCGAGATGGGCGAGCAACCGCTGTTGCCGTCGTTCCTCTACTTGCCGGGCACCCACGAACTGCCGCCCGGCGCGATTGCGTTGCCGTGGCACCCGAACGCGACCAATGTGGTGGGTGTGTTTGCCCGGAACCACGGCGGCAAGGTGCCGGGGCGGTTGGTGTCGTCCGCGAAGTCGTGGCTGTCCCACCCCGGCGTGGATCGCACGGCACCGCTGTTGCCGTGGGGGGCGCCACCGGATGTCGTTCGACTTTCCCCGCTTGAAGTCTCCGCGAAGTATTTGCAGCACATCGTCCAAGCCTGGAACCATGCGCCGAAACGCAATCCGGACGATCGGCTCGAAGATCAACAAATCGTATTGACGGTCCCGGCGTCGTTCGACGATGTCGCGCGGAACCTGACCGCCGAAGCTGCGAAGCAAGCGGGCTTGAAGTCCGTGGCGTTGCTCGAAGAACCGCAGGCGGCGTTTTATGCGTGGCTCGGGACGCACA
>JANLRE010000832.1:0-2691 GCA_031368205.1 Fimbriiglobus sp.
ACCAGCGCCGCCTTGGTCCCCCCGGTTGCGATCAACTCGACGCCGTACTTCGTAGCCAACGCCGTCGCAAACTCCACCACCCCGGTCTTGTCAGACACGCTAAACAAAGCCCGCCGAATCGGACGCAACATAGTGAACCCCAAATTAAACGAAGCGACAATCAGAGGGGGTGTTGTAGCGATGTGGGTTGATGGGGGGCAGTCTGATGATGGGCGAGAAATGGGACTGGGAACAGAAGCTTCCGATGTCGCCTGAAGGGAAATCCCCGACTACTCCTGACTCCGGGCCGAGGAATGTGAATTGCTGTACTAAGCTGCATAACTGCCAGGAACGGACTTCCATCGCCCAGATGGTCGTTGAGATGTGGGTCAGGAATTGAGACGCCGATGCTGATCGCAAGAATCATCGAAGAATGGACGACTCGGACGACTGGCGTCGTCGCGGCAATGGTGTTGGCTTTGCTCACAATTCTCGTGACCACTTTCGTGCAGATGCCCGACTTAGCACCCTGGTTGTTGTGTGGCTTTTTCGGCATGGTGGCGATTGTCACACTGGGCATTCTCTGGGCAGAGTGTTCGTCTGCGAAATGGGATCGAGCAATTCTGTGCGCAGTCATTGATGCTAAGTGTGCGGAACTCACTCGGCTTGCCAATCAACCGGAACACAAGCAAAGCGAAGAGCGTTTGCGGCTCCTGGAATCGGCGGTGGTTCATGCCCGCGATGCGGTGGTGATCCTCAAAGCCTGTGTCGATTCCCAATCGGGTCGTGCGGTCATGTATGTGAACGACGCTTTCACCCGCATGACCGGGTATTCCTCGGCGGAAGTGCTGGGCCGTTCGCTGCACCTACTGGGCGGGCCGAAAACCGACCCACGCACGCTGGAACAGATGCGGAAGGCGTTGAACGCGGGGGAGTCGCTTCAGGTCGAGTTGTTGAACTATCGCAAGGACGGCAGCGAACTCTGGGTGGAATTGAGTCTCGTCCCCGTGCCGGACCGCACCGGACGCTGCTGTTCGCACTGGGTGATGATTCAGCGCGACGTTGGCGAACGCAAACGCGCGGAACAGGAACTGCGCGAGCGCGAAGAGCAGTTGCGCGTTGTGGGCGACAACTTGCCAGGTGGGGTCGTTTACCAAGTCGAAGTGGAGCACCCCGGCAACTTCCGTTACACCTACATCAGCGCGGGGATTGAACGGATAACCGGGGTGACCGTCGCCGAAGTCCTCGCCGACTCGCAATCGTTGCACGGCCTGATTCACCCGGAAGATTTGGCCCGTTTCCTGGAAGACTGCCAAATTTCGTGGCGCGACTTGACGCCGCTGAATTGCGAATTTCGGCAGTACACCACGAGCGGCGAACTGCGTTGGATTCACCGCCGTTCGATGCCCGAAGTCGTGGCCGATGGCCGTCGCCGTTGGAACGGTGTGCTGGTCGATGTAACGGAACGACGCAACCTCGAAGACCAACTGCGGCAAGCGCAGAAAATGGAGACGGTCGGCCAACTCGCGGGCGGCATCGCTCACGACTTCAACAACCTGTTGACCGGCGTGTTGGGCAACTTAAATCTTGTGGTCCTGCCGCCGGACGATCCGAACCGCTCTCTGATTCACACCGCCGAACGGGCCGCGTTACGGGCCGCCGATCTGACGCGGAAGTTACTCGGGTTTGCGCGCAAGAATCAACTCCTGGTCATGCCCGTCTGTGTGGCCGATTTCATCGGCGAAGTGACGGATTTGCTGGACCGCACGTTGGACCCGCGCATCCACATCAGTACCGATCTTGCGGCGACACCCCCGGTCATGGCGGACGCCACGCTACTGAACCAAGTGCTGTTGAATCTTTGCATCAACGCCCGCGATGCCATGCCACAGGGTGGGAAGCTGACGATCCGGACACGGACCGTGGAGATTGACGACCGCGATACCCAAATCCACCCCGAAGCGCGTCCGGGATCCTACGTCCGGGTGACGGTCGAAGACACCGGCGTGGGCATGACCCCGACCGTGAAAGCCCGGTTGTTCGAGCCGTTTTTCACCACGAAACCGCTCGGGCAAGGGACCGGCTTGGGCTTGGCGATGGTCCACGGCATTGTCAAACAACACAACGGGTGGATCGCCTGCGACTCCGAACCGAACGTCGGCACGCGGTTCCACATGTACCTGCCGCAGGCCACGCACGTCGCTTCTCCTAAGAGTTCGGGCGTGTTCTCACGCCGATTGCTAGAACGAACTGTCCTCCCGAGTACGGACGTGACCACGCCACCGCCCCGCGCCACGGCGAACCAAACCGTGCTGTTAGTCGATGACGAAGAAATGATTCGCGCCATTGGTCGGAACGTGTTGGAGGCCGCCGGGTTCCGGGTCCTGGAAGCCGAGGACGGCATTGCCGCCATCGACGTGTTTCACCGGGAATACGCGACGATTGCCCTCGTGATCCTCGACCTGATGATGCCCCGCCTCTCGGGTCAAGACGCCTTCCAAACCCTCATCACGATCGACCCCACTGCCCGCATTCTGCTTTCCAGCGGCTACAGCGCCGACGATATTTCGGACGTGATCGGCGCCTACGGTCGGCTCTCCAAACCCTACCGCCCCAACGACCTGCTCAGCGCCGTGAAAGCCGCGTTGGCGTGCGAAGAGTTAGTTGGCAGCGGGGAGTGAGTGCCTGGGGGTGTCGCAAATGACAAGTTCA
>JANLRE010000860.1:0-1611 GCA_031368205.1 Fimbriiglobus sp.
CGGCACGCTACATTACAAAAGATATGAAAGAACATTGTGGTGTGAAAATTCCCATAGGCTATCGTGGTCGTGGCAGGCGGCTCACGAACTGTTCTAAAGGATTTTTGAGCGACACGAAAGAGCGGCTCTGGTGTCAATCAAAGCAGTTTTTCACCGTTGTGAGCGAAGCCAAATTAGTTGAGATGGAAAAAAAATTGGCGGCTAGTGTTCCGGCTGTTCCGTGCGAGAAATTATTTTTTCCAATACGAGAATGTCTTCCGGCGACAAATTCACGATGGGCGGCTGGGTTGCCGAAGGCGAACAATCAAGTTCCATGCGTTCCGTTGGCTTTCCCAGTAACCTATCCACGAAATAAACTATTGCCTTCAACCGCACCTCTGGACTTTGGCAATTCAGGCAGAGGTCAAGCAAGGCATCACGAACCTTTACCATATCCTCAACCGAAGTCGCCGAATACCAGAGACTTCGCAGGTTTGAAAAAATTTGAGAGTGGGCGTTTAGACCAGAACTTGCCGAATTCCCTTTTATGAAGTGTCCGTTATTGCTTCTGTCGCTATCGTATCGTGATTGAGTCATACTCATATTTAGCGGGGAACGACGGCGGAAACTCAAAGTGATGGACGCAATTCAAAATTCACGGTTGGCAGACTGGCGTAAAACTTGGCAATTTCGCATGTCCGGAGCAACCATAGGAGCGACCACGGAAATATCGGGAATTGCTTTGAGTGTTGACCGTTGCCAAAACGCTACAATTCATGGGACTTTATTGAGTTGTCCGGAACAGTCTCAAAACTACAACAAAACAATGTTGATCTCTTGTCGTCTACCTCGGCATCGTTGAGGCATTTATGTTCACGGCTCGTCAAGCGGTTATTCTGGAACCCTTTAGGGTGGCAGTTCGTGAAGTGCAACTTGCGGCACCGGCGGCGAACCAAATCTTGATCGCGGCGGAATACTCGGCTATCAGCGCTGGAACGGAGTTGGCCGTGTACACCGGCACGCACCAATGGTTGAAAGACCCGAACTTGCCGGATTGGAAGTTCCCGTTTCGGTCCGGGTACTCCGCAGCGGGGAAAGTCGTTGCGGTCGGGGCGGATTTTCCGGGCGAGTTTAATCCCGGTGATCGCGTGAGCTTTCCGGGCAACCATGCGTCAATGGAACTGCTGACTGTCGGCCACGAACGGTGCCGCGTCTGGAAAATGCCGGACAACCTGAGCTTCGATCGCGCCGCAATTGCGTGCATTTCTCGCTACGGGATGGGGGCCTCCGTGCGTGCCGGGCTGACGTTGGGTCGCTCGGCGGCGGTGTTGGGGCTGGGCATCATCGGGCAGTTTTCGTTGCGGTGTTTGATGGCCGCCGGGGCATCACCCGTCATCGGCATTGACGCGGTGAAGATGCGCCGCGAAGCGGCAATGGCAGCCGGTGCCGACTTCGTCATTGACCCGACAATCGGTGACACCAAAGAGCAACTGCACGCTTACCTGGGCGTGAAGGGGGCGGAGATCATCGCCGATGCCACTGGTGTTCCGGCGGCGATTCCGACCGCGATGTCATTGGCGTGCGATGCGGGGCAAGTTGTCGTTGTTGGCTCGCCACGCGGTAAAGTGTCGG
>JANLRE010000873.1:0-4246 GCA_031368205.1 Fimbriiglobus sp.
CGCGTCGTTTAGGTCTTTTTGCAGTTGCTCCCGTTTCTCTTTGCCAACGGCTTGGTCAAAGTCCTTCTCCGCTGCTTGCCGCTTGGCCTCGTCTTTCGAGTTCATGTCTTCGGCTTTTTGCTTCCACTTCTGGATGTCTTCTGCACTCGGTTTCTGCTGTTCGCCATTCTGCTTCTGTTGCTGTTCCTTGATCTGTTGGGCGAAGTCTTCCAGTTCCTTTTTGGCCGCTTCTTGTTTCACAGGATCATCAGACTTCAAGTCCTTCTCGAGTTGATTCGCTTTCTTCTCCGCCGCTTCGCGGTTCTCCTTGCCCATCGCCTTGTCAAGTTTGTCCCGTGCCGCCTTTTGCTTCTCTGGGTCGCCTGATTTCAAATCCTTCACCGCAGCTTCAATTTCCTTTCGATCCAACGGTTTGTCGTCACCACCCGTAGGTGGTTTTTTATCGCCACTTCGCTTTTGATGTTCCTTGGCTTGGTTGGCGAGGTTTTCGAGTTCCTTCTTCGCCCCTTCTTGTTTCACAGGATCATCAGACTTCAAGTCTTTCTCCAGTTGCTCGGCTTTCTTCTCCGCCGCTTCGCGGTTCTCCTTACCCATCGCTTTGTCGAGCTTCTCCCGTGCCGCCTTTTGCTTCTCCGGATCGCCGGACTTCAAGTCCTTCACAGCGTCTTCGAGTCCCTTGCGATCCAATGGCTTTTCGTCGCCTGAATTCGCCGAAGGTTGCGGTTTTTCGTTGCCCTTCTCAGGCTTCGTGCCCATCGGATCATTTGGCTTCGTACCTTCAGGCTTGGTCGTACTCGGTTTGTTCTCCGGTTTATCAGTCCCCGCTTCCGGAGCAGGCTTCTGTTCTTCGCCTGCCATTGGTTTTGCGTTTGGGTCTGGTTGTTTCTTGCTGTTTGCCGGGGCAGGCGGTTGGTTGGGCTTGCCTTCGGCGGGGCGTTGTTGGTCGGGTTTTCCATCGTTTTCAGCACCCGATTCTTTGGGTGCCGATCGTTCGTTACCCCGTGAGGATTCCGGCTTCTGCTTGGGTTCTCCGGCGTTCTTCTCGGGCTTATTCGTACCGTCTTGGGGTGCAGGTTTACGATCCGCTGAGGGGTCCGATTCTTTCATCGGATTGGAATCACCAGCCTGTTTTTCGGGGGACGACTTCTCTTGCCCCGGTTTCCCGTTGGGTTGTTGGTCGCGTGGTTCCGTCTTTTGCGTTTTCCCGGTCCCGTCTTCTGGCTTATCGTTGGGGCTGTTCGATTTCTTGGGTTCCGGTTTTTGTTGCGATGACGGTTGCTCTTCCACTTTACCAGCGGTCTTCGATTCACTGGGGTCAGACTTTTTCGGCTCTGAACTTTTTTGGCCCTCTTTCGGTTCAGCCGGATTCATCTCGGACGGTTGTGGCTTACCACTCTTAGGAGTGGTCGGCGACTCCTGCTGCTTGGTGTCATCGTTATTCTGCCCACGCCCACCGCCGGGTTGGCGTTCCTCTTGCTTCAAGGCTTCACTCACCTTGTCCGCTTTCTCTTGAAGATCGTCCTTCGGTTTTGCATCGTTCGAGCCATTCTTCGGCTCTTGCTTGCCGGGAGTTTTGTCGTTCGGCTGCTTCGTACTATCTTGCTTCGGCGGGTTCTCGCCCATCGGGTTCGGCATTGGTTCGTTCGGCTTCGTGCCATCAGTCTTTGGGGGCATCGGCTCGTTCTTGCCACTGCCTTCGGGTGGTTTCGTGCCATCTTGTTTGGTCTGGTCCGGGTTTGGCTTTTCTTGTCGGGTCTGCTCGTCGGCTCTTGGCTGTTGCGGGTCGCGCTTCTCGTTGTTAAACTGCTCGTCTTGCTTATCTTGGTGCTGCTTCTCTTCGTCTTTTCGCGCTTGTTGATCGCGTTTCTGCTGATCTTGTTTCTCGGGTTGAGCTTCCGGAACAGCGATCTTCACGCGCTGAACTTTCGACTTGCCGACGTTGGCACGCGGCACCGTGCAGTTGTCGGTGGCTTCGAGCCAATACTCGACAAGCATTCCGGGTTGGAGCGTGAACGCTTCGGCTTTGTCGGTTTGGAACGTGCCGAGTTTGACGGAGTCCTTGTATTCAACGGTGGTCGGGAAGCTACCGTCAACTTCACGGCGTAGCGGTTTCCCGTCACGGTATTTCTGGGGTTGAAACGTCGTGGGTTTCTCACCGATCACGCGCAGATTCAGCGATACACTTTGCACTCCGAAGTCATCGCTGATGAGGCCGTCAATCTTCAACAAACTGTTCAGTGGCTGGGTCACTTCTTCCTCGACCGGCTTCGTGATCGTGACTTGCGGCTTTTGGTCCATCAACACGCGGATCGGGTAGGGCGATGTCGGTTCGCTCACTTCATCGGTTGTTGCAATGAAGCCGATCCGGTAGGCACCACTTTCTTCCAACGGGAACTGAAACTGCAACGTATCGGCGGCTTCGCCGACCACGGTGGCGGGGATTTTGACGGCTTGCGTATCGAGTTGCAACCATCCTTCACGCAGCGTGCGATTGGTCTTCACGTTGAGTGTGATGCGGGTGCCACGGTACGCTTCGATACGGGGTTCGCGGGCGATTTCTGGCTTAATTCGCGTGTATTCGGGGTACTCGTACTTCACTTCAAAGTCTTTCACCATCGGTTTGGAGCGGACCGTCACTTTGTGTTCGGCGGTCCGTGCATCCCCAGCCGCGACGTGATACCAGAAGCCATTTTGAATGATGCTTTGCGGCAACTTCGTGGCATATTCACGAGTGGAACCAGCAGTTTCAAGTGGCACCTCGTCGGTGTCCACCGCCTCCGCGTTGTACCGGATCATCAGCCGGACCCGGTCGGGACCATTCGGGTCAGGAATTGTGCCACTGATCGTGACTCGCACCACAAGCGGTTCCCCAGCCGTCACGATCACATCGCCACCCGCCGGTTCCACCAGGGTAATTTCTGTTCGTGTCGCAATGCCGGAACTGGTGAACGGGTTGTACGTGCGGTTCAGCAACGAAAAAAATGGCGAGGGCTTGAAGAGCAAAAACACCACCGCCAAGCCCGCAAACAATAGCCCAGCCGCCACGGCTAACCACACGATTCGGCGTGACTCGGCCACACGGTTCACATCCCCGTCCGATACCCCTTCCACCGCCCGCGCACCGACGGCAAGCCGGACCGCATCCGAAAGATCTTCTTCCCTCAAATCGACCCAGTTGATGATGGCATTCTTCGCATCCGGAATCGTCTGCTCGACTTTTCGCGCCGCAAAGCGGGGGTTGATCGCGCGTCGCAGCGGACGCATGAGTAGTGAATAGGCAACTGTTAAAAACAGCCCGAGAAATATCGCCAACCCAATGAAACGAACCGTTCCCGGCAACTCCAGCCACCGATCGAGCAAGATGGCAATCAACGTGTAAGCCAGCGCCAGGACCGCCAGCGAAAGCCCGCCCGACAGCGCGTCCGCTAATCGAATGCGGTGGGCGGCGGTGCTCAATTCTTGGGTCAGTTGCGCGTCAATCTTCGACTGAGGTTTCGTCAGCACCGTGGCCATGAATCGGCTCCGGAGGGATGGCAGGGAACTACCAGGAATTATAGCGGGACTTCATCGTCGAACGTATCGCTTCTGGGAACTGTTACAGTCCGGAAACGAAATACCGCTGTCGCTGTTGGCCGGTTTCCTGGTTTGCGACGTAGGAATCGTGAAACTCGCAGCATTCGACGTGACGCTTCCTTACAATGTCAACTCTATCCGTCCGTGGGGGCTTCTTGTCATGATGATCGGTTCACAAATTGGCCCGTTTCTGATCGAAAAAGAACTCGGCAGTGGCGCGATGGGTACGGTCTACAAAGCCAAGTTCCAGAAGGACGAGGAACGGGTCATCCCGGTGGCACTGAAGGTTGTGTCTTACGGTCTCTTGGGCAACGACGGTGCGATGGCACGGTTCGAGCGAGAAGCCGCGATTCTGAAGCAACTCAAGCACCCGCACATTGTGCGACTTCTGGCAACTGGACGGTACAAACAAACGCCGTTTATCGCGATGGAATTTGTAGACGGGGAATCGCTCGACCGGACGTTAACCAAACGCGGCAAGCTCGATTGGGAAGACGTGGTCAGCTACGGCAAACAACTGTGTGAAGCCCTTCAGCACGCCCATGAAAAAGGGATCGTTCACCGGGATTTGAAACCGTCGAATCTGATGGTGACCCGTGAAGGAGTGCTGAAACTCACCGATTTAGGGATCGCCAAAGACACCGACGAGACCGCCCTGACGGGGGCGAATAGC
>JANLRE010000890.1:0-2330 GCA_031368205.1 Fimbriiglobus sp.
GGCTTGACCTACCCGGAAAGCTGCCTACTCGGCGTCTACCGCAAGGGATGATTCGGAGACTTCATTAGCCGGGGGTGGCGCCCAAGGTGTATTGTAACTCGGCGAGTAACTGCATCAAGGCGTTCGGTTCCACGGGTTTCACGAGGTGGCGATCGAACCCGGCGTCTTGGGTCTTGCGGCGGTCGTCGTCGGCACCCCACCCGGTTAAGGCGACCAGGATGATTCGCGTGCCCCAGGTTTCTTGGCGGATGTGCCGGGCGGCCTCGTAGCCGTTCATCCGCGGCATGCCGAGGTCCATCAGGATGATGTCGGGCTGCCACTTCTTGGCGAGTTTTACGCCGGTTTCCCCGTCGTGCGCCGTGTAAACCTCGTGGCCCATGATCTCCAACATCATCGCCAAGCTCACCGTGGCGTCTTCGTTGTCATCGACCACCAGAATGCGACACGTCGGGTGGGACGCCGGTTCAACCTTGCCGGTTCTATTCACGAAGGGTACTGGCAACGTGGTCCCGCTCCAGGTCGGCAACCGCACGATAAATTCACTCCCCTTGCCCAGTCCATCGCTATGGGCTTCAATCGTGCCGCCTTGCAGTTCGACCAAACCCTTGACCAACGACAACCCAATGCCAAGGCCGCCTTGTGACTTTTCCAGCGCTGTCGAAACCTGTGCGAATATCTCGAAAATCCGTGGCAAGTGGGCCGCCGAAATGCCGATCCCGGTGTCCTTGACGGACACAATCACTTCCTCGCGTTGTTGTTCGGCCGTCAACCAGATTTGGCCGCCCCTCTCGCTGTACTTGGCAGCGTTGTTGAGTAAGTTCAAAAAAACTTGTGCCAACCGGGTGGCGTCGGCGTCGAGGTAAACCGGGTCCGGCGGTAGCGTCACGGTCAGTGAGTGGCCTTGTTGTTCGATGAGCGGCAGGCTGGTCTCGACGGCATTTTGCACCACCGTTGCCAAGTCAATTCGTTCTTTGCGAAGTTCCACTTTGCCACGGGAAATGCGACTCACGTCGAGCAAGTCATCGACTAACCTCACCATCTGGGTCAACTGGCGCTCCATCATGGCGAGGACTTTCTCAGCCCGAATCGGGGTATTCTCGGGCATCTGCAAGATTTGCAACCCGTTGCGGATCGGCGCGAGCGGGTTGCGCAGTTCGTGGGCCAGCGTTGCCAGGAACTCGTCCTTGCGGCGGTTCGCATCGGAGAGGTCGGCCGCGAGATGCCGCAGTCCCTCCTCCAGTTGCTTTCGCTCGGTGATGTCGGTGTGAACACCCACCCATTCGCGGACTTTTCCACTGTCGTTCATTAGGGGAACCGCACGAATCGAACACAACCGCCATTCGCCGTCGTGCCGACGGACGCGGTGCTCGAACACAAAGATTCGTTGCTCGGAAACGGCATGGTTCCAGGCGTCGATCGTCGGCTGCGCGTCCTCCGAATGCACGGCTCGGGACCAGCCGTACCCTTGATATTCCGCTTGGGACTGCCCGGTGAAGTTTCCCCACCCCGACTGTTCGCCCACCATCCGGCCCTCGGCATCGTTGGTCCAAATGAGGCTACTGACTGCCCCGACTGCGGCGCGGAACCGCGCTTCGCTGTGCCGCAACTGTTCTTCGGCTTGCTTGCGGTCGTCAATGTCCGTGATCGTCCCGATCCATTCGTCGAACTGGCCCGCCGAATTCAACACCGGCACCCCGCGAACCGCGTAGTGACGGTAGCCCGCATTCCGTGCCCGAATGCGGTATTCGACGTTGAACAGCGTCTGGCTGGTCAAGGCGTGCGTCCACTGTTGTTTGGCGCGCTCGCGGTCATCGGGATGAACGGCGTCCAGCCACCCCCAGCCCCGTGCCTCATCAGCGGTCTGTCCGGTTAGTTTTTCCCACCACTCCGATGAGCCATCATCACCCGTGCCGTCCGAACGCCAGACGTTTTGGGAGAACGCCTGGACTAGCGCGCGGTAGCGCCGTTCGCTGCGTTCCAGAGCGGCAATCGCTTCTGCGTTCATCGGAGTTTCCAAACAACAGGATGTGAAGCGGTGGTAGTCTAGGGTAAATCGCAATCAAGTGAAGGAAAAAACACACCGGCGTGAACCGGGGGTCTGGCAAATCGTTTTGGCGTCCCTGGTTCGTGGTTGAGAAGGCTTTGCAACAAGGACCGAAATTGCGATCAACCGAGCCACGACCGTTAGGGAGTGGCCCAAACAGTCACCCGCGTTACGCTTCCAGGATAGCAACCAAACCAGTTCCCCTCCCGCGTACACCGCACCGATGGCAACACTCCGTATCGTGTGTGGCGAGTCGGGCCACTCCCTAACGGTCGTGGCTCGGATG
>JANLRE010000948.1:0-1882 GCA_031368205.1 Fimbriiglobus sp.
GGGCGCTGCTCAACACGAACTAGTACATGCTGAACCACTAACCCCAAGTCGGTCTAAACGGAAGCACCCCGCGAATGATTCGCGGGGTGCTTCCGTTTAGACCGATCGCCCCTTGAACAACGGCTTCTTGAGGATCGGGTCGTACTCGGTAAACGGCCCGTCGGATGTGTCGCGGGTGAGACAGCGGATGTACATTTCCAACTTTGCATCCAGATCATCGACATGATGCAGGATCAACACTTCGGGTATCACCGGCAGTCGCGGCGACCCCCACTCCGGTAGCGAAAGATGGGTCATCACAATGTGTTCGAGAAGTGTGACCAATTCGGGGTTCAACTCGGGGACCAGTTTCGCGGCATCGCGGATGAGATCGCGGCCCAAGGCAATGTGCCCGAACAAGCGGCCGTTGATAGTGTGTTCGGCGGGCTGACCCATGACACCGGGGGTCAACTCCTGCACACGCCCGATGTCGTGAAGCACCGCACCGGCGATTACCAAATCGCGGTTCAACGGTGGCTGAAGCTCGGGGTAATGCAACAGGTAACGATCGGTCAGCAGAAGGCAACTTCGCGTGACACTCAGGACATGTTCCAGCCACCCGCCGGGAAACGGGAAGAACCGCCGGTCCGAAGCGGGAAGTTGTTTCAACACCTCAGCGTGGGCATCCAGAAGAGTGACAATCAGTTGTCGCAACGGCAGGTCTTTCACTTCCGCTTCGACGAGCTGACGCAACTCCGTGAACATCACGTCCGAATCAAACCGGGAGCGGTCGAAGAAATCCGCTTCCTTGAACCCGTCCGCGCGGTCGTCTTCTCGGATGGGCCGCAGTTGCTGCACGTCGATTTGCGGGCCGTACTTTTCGTGCTCCGTGAACAGGGCACGCACTTTGTAGAAGCTACCCGCGTGCCAATCTTTTTCGCACTCGTCGAACGTCGGGCTGTCCGCCCACACTTTCGACACGACCGTCCGCTTCACGTCCTTGAACCGACAGGTGAAGTACGGTTTGCTATCGCGTGTTGTGCCGTGGGTTTTTTCGGCGAGCAATGCGAAGAAGTCCGCCACCTGCCCCGGTTGCAATTGGTGAAGTGGTACGACAACCGGCTTGCTTTTTGGACGCGACATGTTGCACCACCGATTGAGCCAAAGTCCTGACCAATAAAAAAAGCCCACCGGAGCAGTGTCCGGTGGGCTTTGGCGTTTGTCAACAATTCAGACGTTATGCACTCAACTTATCCGTCTTTTCGATGATCGGTTCGGGGATCGTCGGGGGGGTGTAAATCCGCTTACCACGAACCACGTCCGCTGTGACCACGTGACGACCTTTATGCTCCATGTCGGGCAAATCGTACATCACGTCCAGCATCATCTCTTCGACGATGGAACGCAAACCTCGGGCGCCAGTGTCACGGGACTTCGCCAGCTTGGCGATTTCACGGAGGGCGTCGGGTTCAAACTCCAACTCGGCGCCTTCCATCTCGAAGAGCTTTTGGTACTGGCGAACCAGCGCGTTCTTGGGTTCGGTCAGAATCTTGATGAACGTCTCTTCGTCGAGGGCATCAAGTGGGGCGATCATCGGGAGGCGGCCAATGAATTCCGGGATCAGCCCGAATTCGGACAGGTCTTCGGCAACCACTTGGCTCAGTAACTCCGAAATCCCTCGGTCACGGTGGGTACTGGTTGCTCCGAAGCCGATCGTCTTCTTGCCGACCCTCTTCGAGATAATGTTTTCCAACCCGACGAACGTACCACCGACAATGAACAAGATGTTCGAGGTGTCCACCTGGATGTACTGTTGCTCCGGGTGCTTGCGCCCGCCTTGCGGTGGGACGTTCGAGACGGTGCCTTCCAGCATCTTCAACAGGGCTTGCTGAACGCCTTCACC
>JANLRE010001039.1:0-2559 GCA_031368205.1 Fimbriiglobus sp.
GCAAACTCCGAGTGTTACGAATCCTACCCGGACACACGGCACGTCGTGTAGGCTCGCAACTCATTTCTCTGGGCCTCCAAAAACCACATTCACCACAGAGGCACAGAGCCACAGAGAAAACCAAAATCAATTCTTATGTCTTCCTCTGTGGCCCTCCGTGCCATCTGTGGTGAAACTCTTCCTTCAACTGTCACCCGCCGATTTTCCGTCCGTTCCCCGTAGCCGTTATTTTCGGTGGCTGCTACAGTAACGGGATTGTTGCCGATTCGCGCAGAGGGTTTGGACGTGGCTGTTGTTATTCGTATGAAGCAGATGGGCCGGACGCATCGGCACTATTACCGGATCGTTGCGATTGATAAACGTCAGCCACGGGACGGGCGGGCGATCGAAGAATTGGGCAAATACGACCCGCATGCGCAGAAGCAAGAGGAGCAAATTAACCTGCTCCCCAGTCGCATCAAGCACTGGCAAAGTGTCGGGGCCAAGTCTTCGCACAAGGTGCAAGTGTTACTGAACAAGTACATGACGCACTTCGAGGAACTCGAAACCAAAAAGGCCCTCGAAAAAGCCACGCAAATAGCCTCGGACAAAGCGAACGCCGACAAGGCTGCTGCTGATAAAGCCAAGGCGTAATCCGGATCATAAGGGTCAGTGAACTATGTCCGGCGACACCGTCCCGGACGGAGTTTACAAACCCGTCCGAGCCATCCGCTTCGATGTTTTGACGTTATTTCCGGACCTGTTTCAGGGGTACTTTACCCAGAGTCTGTTGAAGCTCGCCATCCAGGCGAACCTCGTGCAGATTCACACCTGGAACATCCGCGATTGGGCGAAGGACAAGCATCAGCGGGTTGACGACCGCCCTTTCGGTGGTGGACCCGGAATGGTGCTGATGCCGGAACCAGTCCTCGACTGTGTTGAGGACGTTCGGGGCAAAGCCGAAGAGCCAGCGCGGGTTGTGATGATGACCCCCGCCGGGCGACGGTTGACACAGCAAGTGGTCGCGGAACTGGCAACGTACCCAAGACTGATTCTGCTGTGTGGCCGCTACGAAGGGTTCGACGATCGGATTCGGCAGTTGTTGGACCCGATCGAGTTATCAATCGGTGACTTTGTGTGCAACGGCGGCGAAGTCCCCGCAATGGTCGTGATTGACACGGTGATCCGTCTGATACCGGGCGTGCTGGGCGATGAAGAAAGTGCGGTGGACGAAAGCCACACGATCCCCGGACGCATTGAATACCCGCAGTTCACCCGCCCTCGGGTGTATAAGGGGCTGGAAGTTCCGGACGTGTTGTTGAACGGAAATCACCAACTGATTGCGAAGTGGCGTAGCGAACAATCCCGCCTCCGTAGTGCAAGAAGTAGTGCAAGAAATAGTGCTAAGACAGAGTAAACCAAGAACCCCCAACTACCCATCAGGGCGAACCGTGATCCGACATTCGGGCCGGTCGAGTATTTAGCGGTGACCCGAACCGGGACACCCGGAAAGGTCGTTAGTCATGCAAAACAAACTGATCCAAGCTGTCGAGTCGAAACACATCCGCACCGACGTGCCCGACTTCCAAGTCGGCGACACGATCATCATCCACCAGAAACTGTTGGACGGTGCCAAGGAACGCATCCAGTTGTTTGAAGGCGACGTGATCGCCCGAAGCGGGGCGGGCATCCGCGAAAACGTCACGGTGCGCCGGCTGGTTCAAGGCGAAGGCGTGGAGCGGATTTTCCCGATCTCGTCGCCACGGATTGCCAAGATCGAAATCAAGAAAGCCGGCATGGTTCGCCGCGCGAAACTGTTCTACATCCGCGACCGAGTCGGCAAGGCGACGAAGATTAAGAGCGACACCAAGCGTCAAGTCAAGCTCGACGTTGCCGCGAAAACGGCCGCAGCCGAAGCGGTCAAAGTCGCAGCCGCTGTCAACAAGGAAACCAACACCACCGGCGAGAGCAAACGCGCCGCGAAGCGCAAGGCCAAAGCCGAAGCCGCTGGCAGCAAGAAGTAACCGATCATGGCACGCAAACCCAACGCCCGAAGTTCGTCGGCACCCCCGACCGACTTCGGGCGTTGGCCGTTCTGGAAGCGCTGGTTCGGCCAACGCTCCGAGAAAGCCGCAGCCCGCTACTTGCGCAAACTCGGCTATCGCATCCTCGCCGCCAACGTCGCCGATAAACTCGGTGAGATTGATCTGCTCGCACTCGATGGCGAGTCACTGGTTGTCGTCGAGGTCCGGTCCACGTCCACGCACGATCCACAACACGCCGCCCTCAGTGTGGATCGAATCAAGCAACGCAAGTTAACCGAAGCCGCCGTTCGCTTCTTGTCCCGTCGCCGGTTGCTCGGGGTGAATGTGCGGTTCGATATTCTCGCCATCGCTTGGCCACCGGAAGCCCGTGAACCGACGATTCTGCACATCCCGCAAGCGTTCGACCCCAGCGGTCGCTTCCAGATGTTTTCGTAAAACATTCGGTGAATCCGCATTGTGTCGCCATCGAAAGTGTCCGTCGTTGATGTTGTGGAATTGTTTCGGCTCTGGAGGCCCCGGTAGGGGCCTAGGACTG